>DAIQOU010000107.1:0-11378 GCA_036787725.1 Bacteroidales bacterium | reverse complement strand
TAAAAAAAGACCGCTATTAATTTGTACAATGTTAGTCTCTCTCTCTCTCTCTTTCTCTCTCTCTCGTTACGCATTTTGTTTCTAAATGTTCCGTTGACTTTCCACAAATCTTCCGAAAAAAAATTATTATGGATATCTTAAAAGGCAGTAAAGAATTTTTTCCGGGAATCGGAAAGATCGCATTTGAAGGCAAAGACAGTAAAAATCCGTTGGCTTTTCATTATTATGATGAAAATAAGGTGGTCATGGGAAAATCATTGAAAGATTGGACCCGGTTTGCCATGGCTTGGTGGCATACTTTATGTGCTAACGGAAGCGATCCTTTCGGAGGACCGACCATTCATCATCCTTGGGATATCGGAAACGATGCATTAAGCCGTGCAAAATATAAAATGGATGCCGGATTCGAATTTATGACCAAGATGGGAATCCGGTTTTATTGTTTTCACGATGTCGATCTGATCGAATCGGGCAATTCCTGGACTGAATACGAAAAGAACCTGCAATTGATTGTAGAGTATGCAAAAGAAAAGCAAGCCGCTTCCGGAATTCAATTGCTTTGGGGTACTGCCAATGTATTCGGACACGAACGTTATATGAACGGAGCCGCCACCAATCCGGATTTCAATGTGGTAGCTTGTGCCGGAACGCAAATTAAGAATGCCATTGATGCTACCATTGCATTGGGTGGTTCCAATTATGTTTTTTGGGGAGGACGAGAAGGATACATGAGCTTATTGAATACAGATATGAAACGGGAAAAAGATCATTTGGCCCGTATGCTTTCCATGGCTCGCGATTATGCCCGTAAACAAGGATTCACCGGCACATTCCTGATCGAACCGAAACCGATGGAACCGACAAAACATCAATATGATTTCGATACGGAAACAGTGATCGGCTTCTTGCGTGCTTACGGATTGGATAAGGATTTCAAGGTAAATATTGAGGTGAATCATGCTACATTGGCAGGCCACACATTTGAACATGAGCTGCAAACCGCCGTGGATGCCGGCCTGTTGGGAAGTATCGACGCCAACCGGGGAGATGCTCAAAACGGATGGGATACGGATCAATTCCCCATTGATTTGTATGAACTGGTTCAGGCTTGGCTGGTAATGCTTCCGGCAGGCGGAGTCGGGAACGGAGGGGTAAACTTTGATGCTAAAATACGTCGTAATTCAACCGATCCCGAAGATTTGTTCATTGCTCATATTTCGGGAATGGACGCTTTTGCCAGAGGGTTATTGATTGCTGCCGATATGCTGGAAAATTCGGATTATAAAAAGATGCGTCAAAATCGCTACGCTTCTTTCGACAACGGAGACGGTAAAGCTTTTGAAGACGGTAAATTAACGTTGGAAGATTTACGCACCATTGCACATAAAGTCGGAGAACCCAAACAAATCAGCGGAAAACAAGAACTTTATGAAACCATCATAAATATGTATATTTGATAAATACCGTATACAGAAAGGCCATGCAGGGATTGGGAAAAACGATCCTTGCATGTCTGTTTGTTCAGGACTACTTTATTAAAAAAATTTAATCTTTACGCATGGAAAACGGAATAAGTAAATCTTACATTTTCAGATTAACCTTAGTGGCCACACTGGGCGGACTGCTCTTCGGATACGACACGGCAGTGATCTCGGGAACTGTAGCTTCATTAAGGTATTTTTTTATCGATCCTCAGGGACTACCGGTTGACCAAGCCAATGCGTTGGAAGGATTTGTCGTCAGCAGTGCGTTGATCGGTTGTGTGATAGGAGCTGCCATTGCCGGTTGGATCAGCCAACGTTTCGGCAGAAGACCTTCTTTATTTATTGCAGGAATATTATTTTTCCTTTCTGCAATGGGGTCTGCTTGGCCCGAACTCTTTTTCGGAATGCCCGGAACCGGCGACCATACACTCCTTTATTTCTTTGTATTTTACCGGGTAATCGGAGGAATCGGTGTCGGAATGGCTTCCATGGTATCTCCTATGTATATTGCAGAAATTGCCCCTCCGGAAAAACGAGGCAGTCTGGTTTCGTGGAACCAATTCGCCATTATTTTCGGAATGCTGGTAGTCTATTTTGTAAACTATTTCATTGCCAAACAAGGAGATCAGGGTTGGTTGCTGAATATCGGATGGAGGTGGATGTTTGCTTCCGAATTAATCCCTGCTTCCCTATTTATTGTACTGCTTTTCACGGTACCGGAGACACCTCGTTGGTTGGTAATGAACAACAAACCGGAAAAAGCCCAAGGAATTTTACAAAGAATAGTAGGAGTCCAAGCTGCCAAACAAGAAATACAAGAGATTCAAGCCGGATTCGCCAGTGAAAAAAGCATTTCATTGAAACCGTATTATCAATTTATGATCAGCTGGATCGTCCTGTTCACCGTTGGTTTTATAGCGCTGAAATTTGCCGGAAACACCAATGCATTTGAGATTGCATTAATTGCCTCTTTTGTAATTGCGTTATTTGTTCCGATTCGTTCTTACGGCTTTTTGATTATCATTACAGGGGTATTGTTATCCGCATTCCAACAATTTGTGGGAATTAATGTGGTATTGTATTATGCTCCCGAAATTTTCAAAAGCATGGGATCGGGTACAGATACCGCCCTACTCCAAACCATTATTGTCGGAATCATCAATCTCTCATTTACCGTGTTAGCGATCCTCACCGTAGACAAATTCGGGAGGAAGCCGCTATTGATCACCGGCGCACTTATCATGGCCGTATCCATGTTGGGACTGGGAACTGCTTTCGATCAAGGATCGGCAGGCTTATTAAAGATTATCTTTATGTTAACTTATACTGCCGGATTTGCCATGTCATGGGGACCGGTATGCTGGGTAATGCTGGCCGAAATATTTCCCAATTCAGTGCGATCAAGTATCATGTCCATTGCCGTAGCAGCTCAATGGGTTTCCAACTTCCTTGTTTCCTGGACCTTCCCCATTATGGATAAGAACGAATACCTCGTCAATACATTCCAACACGGATTTGCCTATTGGGTATATGGAGGAATGGCCATATTGGCAGCCTTATTTATCTGGAAAATGGTACCGGAAACCAAAGGAAAAACGTTGGAAGACATGGAAAAACTTTGGAAAAAATAATTTATCCGAAGAATAGAAAATAAACCGATGTGAAGCAGAATGAAAGGTAAAAAAACAGCATGGAAACCGGATAAAGAAAAACGAATAAAAACTTCGTTTCCATTGCCTATATCCTTTAGAATGAGTATATTTGTTTTCGGACTTCCTTTATCGAAAAATAAATATTGATATACAGGAAGTACTTCCCGCTTAATCGGGAAGTACTTGCCGATGAAGTGAGAAGTACTTGCCGCTCCGGTAGCAAGTACTTCTCGCTTTTAAATTGCTGCGATAAGAACATTAAATTGTCGCACCGGCAATGTTAAATTGTTGTAGCGAAAAAATTAGTTTACATAAATAAAATACAGCGGGAAAGCTTTTCCGATCTTCCGTTTTCTCCTTCTTAAAAAAATCAGAGTCAATCGGTACAATAGATTTTTATATCCGTTTCTCCGCATTACCTGCCGGATATAAAAATCCCCGATAATAGGGATTGATTTCCTTTCTTGTTATCACGACATTTACACTCGAATTAAGAGGATAAATCAACAAGAAAAGCAGGAACTATGGATTCAAGAATAGAGTTGGAAGGAATTCCCGAAACATTGCTTATTACCGTACGGGCACGCGCCGAAGAAACGGTACGCCCGGATTCGCTTCTTCAGGACCCCTATGCAGTAAATATTCTTAAAAAATCGGTATGGGGAGAATCTTCCAAAAACAAAGTAGCCTCTTCCTCTCAAATCGGAGTGGTAATCCGCACAAAAATATTCGATCGGATCGTAAAAACCTTTCTATCCAACCGGCCCGAAGGAATTATCGTTGCACTCGGATGCGGGTTGGATGCCCGCCACGAACGACTGAAACTGCCTTGCTCCTGTTGGTATGATCTGGATGTGCCGGAATCCATCGAAATACGGAAACGTTTCTTCCAAGAAAAAGAAAGGTATAAAATGATTGCCAAATCCATGCTTGATTACAGTTGGATGGAAGAAATACCGAAAGACAAACCGATTCTTATTATTACAGAAGGCGTGTTCATGTATTTTTCCGAAACGGAATTGAAACCGCTTTTGTCCGAAATTTTCCGGGTATTTCCGCATGCAGAAATGGTTTTCGATGCCATTCCTCCTTTTTTGGCAAAACGAACCCAATTTCACTCGGAAGTCCGAAAATACAATGCTCCCTTCCGATGGGGACTCGATAAAGCGGAAGATCTGAAATTATGGGATAACCGGATCGAAATCATCCGATCAGATTATTATTTCGATTATTACCCCAACCGATGGCCGCTAAGCATGCGTCTGATCCGTCTCGTACCCAAATTCAGAAGAGGAAATAAAGTAGTTCATATAAAATACCGGCACTGAGTTTCAGTCCGGAACGCTTACCTTAAAGTCGGAATAACGAGCGGCGCGGGTCCACATCTGCCTCAACCCGATATATCCTTCCGAAAGAGGAGGTAAACTTTCGGTATCAAACCAAAACAGCCTCGTTTCCGACTCGGTTTGCACTTCCATATACAGACGGGACTTCCGAAGAATAACCGTAATATGATGTTTAATTCCGGGTTTGAATAAACCGGTATTCAAATACTCGGGCAATAAAGCCGTACCTTTCAATCCCTGTTTCCGATCGGGCATATACCGGCGAGCACGGATGTAGTCTCGAAGAAGAGAATCGGGACCGGTTACCGCATAACTGATGTGATAAGCATTCATGTGATTAAAATACACTTTCATGGCCGGAATTTCCCGTAATTCGTTCCATTCAAAAATATCGGGAACATAGTCGCCTTGTCCGTTTCCCGAAGCATGTAAATAAATAATATTAACGCTTTCCACCGACGAACTGTCCAACCGGGTATAATCATACTCAATCTTTATATCTCCCGAAAAATGTTTTCGAAGCCATAAGACGGCATGATCTTCATCTTGGAAAGCTCGTTTGCCGGCATAAAATTCCATCCCTTCCGGAGTACAAAGCAGTTTGCCCTTTCTTCCGTCAAGCACCCAGTCCGAGCGAAGACCGGATCGGAAATCGTCTTCAAACACCGGTTTCCAATTCTCATTTTTAAGCTGTTGAAATTCATCTTCTTGTGAAAAAAGGGTAAAACAAAAAAACAGGTTTATGAAGATTCCTGCAATTACAATTGTATGTTTATTCATTTGTATTTCTTATTTTAGATTTCACAGGTTTGACTCAGCCGAGTGAAGAATAACCTTTGGAACCGGTTCTCCGGCCTCAGAGTTAACAAGTTAGTCAGCGTACGCATTTCAGTAATTTGCAGTACTCTACTTGTTAAATAACCCACTCCAAAAGTAAGCAATATTTTCAAATTCTCTACCTGTTTTTCCTCATTCCTTATCTGCCAAATACTTCCCCTATACCAAAAATGAATAAGGTAATATGTTTCCGGAGCAGACAGCATTTGTAAGTCATTTAGGTATATACCCGCTTTTCCCAATAGCTTGTTTTCCTGCTTCTGTTTGAAGCCACTCATACACTTTATATGTCATTGAAGATTTGTCGGTATCGGAGCGAATAACAGCATAAACTTCTGTTGTATAAGGATATGATTGATCTGTAATGGTTTGTTTATCGGGGTAGACTCCATCCACGGCAATCGCTTTTAAAAAATAATCGTCAGGCCTTACAATATATTCATTATAGTAATATACGGTATAACCTATAGCCAACGGATTTCCCCCTATTTCATCAAGCATCCCCATCATAGTAAACACAAGCGCTTCTTCATATATGGGAAGGTTGATATATTCTAAGTCTTTCATTATCAACAGATCCATTAATTCTTGACTTCCTGAATTGGGATTTCTTATGTAGGGCTGTATGACGGAATATTCAGGGTATATTTCTACCCCAAGTTCTCTCCAATCAGTTAATTTCCCCGTGTAAATATCCTGTATATTTTCGGTTGTCAGCCCCTTTATTTGATTTCGCGAATTAACAATGAAAATAAATGCATCAAGAGCGATGGGAGTTTCAATCAAAGTTACTCCTTTCAAGTCGGCGTATGCTTTTTCATCCGGTGATAAAGTTCGGGCAGAAAGGACCATGTCGACTTCCCTATCAATCAAATTGATCAATGAATGGTGTGTTTGCGAACTTCTGACTCGCTTATCCAATTTTTGTCTGACCTTACCCTTGATTTGAGGCTCCGGGCCCCAGGTGCTGCTCTTGTAATCTATCCGGTTTTCCTGCCATGTAAAACCGAGCCCCAACAGTTCACAAGCAATAACCGTATTCAGCGGGAGTGTTGACGTTGAACCGTCTATTATCGGGTAATTGTCTATAGACAATCCTTCTATATACGGTGAATCGGTATTTATTTCTTCTTTGCATCTCGTAAAAAAGAATAATACAGACAAACATAAAACGGCAGGTATTAAAATAAATTTCTTCATTTTCGGTTATTTAAGTCCTATCCGGGCGGCATGAAATGCCCTTTATCGCCAATAAAGATAGTAAATATTGAAATTGTCCGAACCGGCTGACGGAATTTTATCAAATAACACTACCAAACGGACGGGAAACCCGCCTTCTTTGTTAAGAAAATCAACTTTATTTAATCCTCCATTTACATTATCGATAAACATATAAGCCTTAACAATCGTTATGTTAATACCGAACTGAATACAAATTCATAAAAAGAAAAAACATGGAAACAAAAGATTCGATTCTCAAGGCAAAAGTAATCCCCAACGGTCCGATCCTGATAACGGGTAACGTAGAACTGACATTACCGGACGGAACCGTCATCACCAAAGAAAATCCTCATTTTTGTCGTTGCGGAGCTTCTAACAATAAACCTTATTGTGACGGCTCTCACGCAAAAATCGGCTTTAAAGGTTAAAATCTGCTTTTTTGAATGAACGGGGGTATTCTTTTGTTGGAATGCTCCCGTTTTTTGGGGAGTAAGGCAAGACACACTTCATTATTCTTTGTGACATAGTCCTTTAATTAATGTAATATTCAAATTTTTATCTTCTTCTTATTTGTTGTATATTCAATATCGCCACTTTTCATTAATAGAGTTTATGCAGATATATTTTTAACTGCCAAAGTACCCCGGTTGCATATTCCTTTTATCTCCTTATGGAAGATGACAAAGTGAAGTAAAAAATGACTTAATAAACCATTAAGTATAAACTCTAATCTATCATTTTTGCATTGAAAATGATTTTTATTTCTGTTAACCATATTAAGCCTTTTACAGCTTATTTGAGAATAACAAAATTATTTCAATTCCAATAATACACTGTCAATAACCAATATCCATTCATTGGCTAACAAAAAATCCTCTCTATTTGTTATTCCACTTGGAATAGCGTATTTCGTAAATGAATTGTAATCTAATTCTTTCATAAGTCGAGTCTTATCTTGCGTATATATTTTTATATTGAAAGACTTAGGAAAAGGAATGGAATCATCTCTCAATACGGGTAATAAAATATTTGTTTTATCTGAGGGATAGCAGTTCAGCATAATTGAATCTATTTTATTAAAACATATAATAGAGTCCATCTTAGATACAGAACAGAATAAAGAATCAGCTTGATCATACGCGAAATTTATTTTAATGAAATATCCGGATAAGTCTATTTTATTTTCAAACCAAATGGATTTATGTTCATAATACATTCTTTTTGTTTCTCTATTTGGATTATAAGATTTCCAACTGTGAATTCCCCATAAAACAAGAAGAATAATAGTCACAAAAACTCCTAAAATAGTTATTAATATTATCTTCAATATTTTCATTGTATAATTTTTATTCCGGTTAACCAAATTAAGCCTTTCACGTCTTCTTCAGCGGCAGCGATACGGTTATAAATGTTACTTCCATGATAGTATTTCATTAAATCTTGTTCACCGGTACTTGGGAAATTTTCTCCATCGATATCTTTCATTTGGTCTTTTGCCCAATCCCGGATATTTTCAGCAGCAGTTTTTTCATACCATTTTTCATTAGGAGGAGATGTTGGTTTTGTCTTTTGGGTTCGGTAAGATGAACCCTTATGTTGATAAGAATAAATATCTCCGCCAAATGCCTGTAAAATCTCATGGCCTAATTCTCGAGCGGATGTTTCTTTAAAATCATCTTTTTTTATATCCTTATTCATTACGTTCTATCCAATATTCCCGGCCTTTCTTATCAAGGAAGCCACCTCCCTGAGAGGATTGAAAACGGGCTGCACCATTTTTGAATGGAGAAGTTGTCGTGTATTTGCATGCTATGGTTTCAATACCTTTTTCATCAATGTATCCCGTTCCCATACCCTTCCGGCAAACCTGTGCCATGCCTTCGCTAAATTCTTCAATCTGATAGTATTTAAAAGGTTGTATTTGTTTTCCCAGTGTGTTGAAAACACCGTATAGTTCACTTTGCTTTACTTTAAATAAATGATCTGATATCCTTTCGATATTATCATACAGCATTGGGATAAGTTCTTTTTGTTTACGGTCAAACAAACCGTATTTTTGATTCTCGGATATAAATACAAACAAACTGTCCGAATCAATTCTGATATAGCAATTTGTAAAAGGTATCACTGTATTATTAGCTGTATCAATCACTGCTGATTGACTCTTTATAATATTTCCTTTTTCATCTCTTTCAAAATTAGTGACCACATTCAAACCATGAGTAAACCCAAATGTTTCATCATACATATATGGTATTTTTATTTTTCCGTAACCATCGATGAAACCTCGTTTTCCATTTTTCCCTCCGAATACCATTAGCCCATCAGAGAATCCTTGTATACCAAAAGGATCTCTTAAATCATCATAAAAAACAGTTTTCCCTTCTTTATCTATTATACGAATTTTTCCGTTTCCCCCTTCTTCATACATTTTGGTTGGGTGAGGTTCATATACGATGACTGATCCGGTGTTTTCATCAAAATCCATAAAATGCTCGTAATAAATAGGTAAAAGGACTGTTTCTTTCCCTGTCGTATCAACAATTCTTTGTTGATTATTTAAAGAAACTATTGCATAATTATTTTTAAAATCATACCGGGTATTGTCGTATTTTACAGGTGTAATGAAAGTGCCGTCCTTTTTTGCAAAACCATATTTATTATTTTTTTTAATCCGAATGTAATTATCTGTGCATATTTGAATATTTGTATATTCACAGGGGAATATCTCTTTTTTAAGTGATAAATCATAGAACCCTTTCCTTGAGTGGCTATTAATAAAAGCATAGACTTTACGCTTGTCCGTATAATCTAGTTCAATTGCTGAGTATTGGGGTAGAAGAATATAATTATTTAATGTGTCAAGGATTCCCCATTTGCCATGTTCGGTCGTTTTCACTATTGCCATTCCGTCGATAAAGGGATATACCTGATCATATATAGGAGGAATAATAACCTGTTTCGAAAATTCTTCTATATACCCCCATTTCCCTGAATCATTCCTGAAAGGTATAAGCTCTCCTGCACTTGACGTATCTGTATGCCCCTTACAAGAAAAAATACACAAGCAAATCAGTATGGAAGTTATGTATTTATTATTCATAATACAGATTTTATTATTTGATTTTTTTCGACTTTCTTATTTGTGTAATTATATGTTCTTCATATCCTGACAGGTATAAACGGACACTTTCGGTATAATAATTTGCTGTATAATTCACAGTTAAAGTATATTTGGCACAATCGCAATATATCTTATTATTTGAAGATGTGCCTCCACTTCCCCATCCTATGGAAAAGAATTTTCTTCTTATTTTTCTACATACCCCTCAATCCTCTCTTTACAAATCCTCTCCGTAATATCCCTAAACAGCTCCACTTTCGGAATCAGTTTATCAATATCTTCTTTCGTCACTACAAAATGCGGATTATAGCGAGCATCCACATAAGCTGCTTTCACTAGAGCAAACAGCCGTTTTTCTTCCGGCGTATCCTGTGGAAAAACCGTTTTCAAATCTTCCGAATAACGTTTTGCAGAACCGGATAATTTAGAAAGATTGTGTTGTTTATTATTTCGCAATGTGAAGCTCAATCGGATAGCATAGTAGTAGTTTTCAGCAGCCTGATGTAAATCGAATGAAGCTATTCTATAATCTTTGTCGTTATAAGCATGATTGGCCTGCCTTAAAAAACCGTTCGCTCTTTGAAACTTTTCATCAAAATACTCCTGCGCCTGTTCCTTTATTTCATCAAAATACCTGCCTTTTTCAATAAACTTATTGAAGTTTTTAATATCGTCGTTAATGAATTGGACAGGCGTATCACGGTCGAAGTCTTTACCTGCAAAGAAAATGTTTTCCACATTATCCAAAACGGTTTCTGCCTTTTTGCTGTTGATACCGCTTGTAATAACCAATATATCATAATCGGATATCTTAACGGTTGGTATACCGTCTTCTTCAACCCTTATCCCCCTGCGAACATAGTTATCTCTTGCGTAGCTGCCATACAGAATAATGTATTCCGTTTGAGGTAAGCGTTTCAAGACTCCCTTTACCAAAAAAGCTAAGTCTTCCTGTTTGTCTTTGGGCAGGTATGCAATAGAATTTTTCATTAAGTTGATAAATAGAATCTTAAAAATACAAAACTACAAAAAATCACCGATTAGTTTTAACATTTTTATACGAAGTTGTATCCTTGTGATACGTTTCTGTTTTTATTTGTTTGAAGTAGGTTTACGAATCGAATAAGCCGACATAGCTACAAGCAATTAATGAGTTATTTTAGGATTTATGCAACTTGTCTTATTCCAAACCAAGTTGACATATAGTGGTTAATAACAGTTTATCAGCCCGCCTCGCTGACTTTCGGGAGTATTTCGTTTTTTTCATCGTCGTTGTGATAAAGGATCAATTAAAATGTCTCTTTTTTACAATTCCCTGCCCCGGTAAAGTTGTATCTTTACCCCGGTATTACTACTTATCCAATGGAAGAATTCAGAATAATCCCCCCCTCGCAGTTGCTGATACCTTATGTCAAGCATTATTGGTTATTGAAAACAGCCGGTGACCATACGGCATTGGCACGCACCGTACCCACCGGAATGATGAGTCTGATATTCCATCGGGGCAGCCGCCTGTTGTCTGTTCATGAGGGAGAACTTCATCCCCGTGCTTTTCTGAGCGGACATGACAGAACGTTTGCGGATTTACGGTATGACGGACAAATAAATATGATTTCAGCTGTTTTTCATCCTGCCGGAATCCGGGCATTCTTTCATTTACCGATGAATAAAATTACAGGTCTGCGTTTAACGCCGGAAGATATGGGAGACAAAG
>DAIQOU010000106.1:0-11396 GCA_036787725.1 Bacteroidales bacterium | reverse complement strand
GGAGAACAGATCCTGATCCGGGTCGAACAAGACAAAGAGGAAAATTCCTTGATTTTTTTAATAAAGAATAAGGGTGTAGGACTGACTTCCAAACAAATGACCGATATTTTCAATCGCTTCAAGATTTTTGAAGTATCCAAAGTCAAAAACTCGACAGCTACCGGTGTCGGACTCAATCTGACTAAAAACTTAGTGGAATTGCTGGGCGGAACCATTTCGGTCCGGAGCGTAGAAACCGAATATGTAGAATTCAAGGTAATATTACCTTCTTTACAACCTTCCCCGGATGTAAAAAAAGCCCCCTCCCCCAATACTATGGCCAACAGCAAAACCGTCACGGCGAAAGGAAGCTTATCGGAAAGGAAAAAGAAAATATCCATTCTTATAGTCGAAGATGAAAAAGACATACGGGAATTACTCCGGGATATTCTTTCTCCTTATTACAGCATTACGGAAGCCGGCGACGGAATACAAGGCTTAGCGGAAGTAGAATCCAATATGCCCGACATTATTATCACCGATATACTCATGCCCAATATGGATGGTATTAATTTTATGGAGCATCTAAAATCCAATCTCAAGACAGCCCATATACCCATCATCAGCATTTCAGCCAAAAATACAATAGAAGACCATATTAATGCATTCAAACATGGCGCGGATCTGTACATCGAAAAACCCTTTAATCCGTATCATGTCCTTACCACCGTAGAAAACATTATTGATAAATTTTCCATCTTGCAACAATATTTTAACTCCGGCAGATCTGCCGTCAAGATTAAAGAGGGAGTGGAAATATACAATGAAGAAGAAAAGTTCATCCGGGATGTAATTGTTTTTATAGAAAATAATATGGATAATGAATCCCTCAATCCCATGGCCATGTCGGAATATTTAAATATCAGCAAAACAGCCCTCTATGAGAAGCTTAAAAAGATAACGGGAAAAACACCGGGTGAGTTTATCCGGGTAATAAGATTGGAACATGCATCCAAATTATTGAAAACGACACAACTTACTACGTCCGAAATCATATACAGAACGGGATTTTCAAGCAGGTCTTATTTTTATAGGGAGTTTGCTAAATATTTTAATATGTCACCTCAGGAATTCAGGATAGCAGACAAGCAACCGCGCGTATAAAAAACGAGTGCGAAGAACTCCAAACGGACATCGAGAGATAGCGATCTAACTATTCCTATTTTATATCATTACGCAAACAAATCCCGGCACATGTCAATCCGCCTCCAAACCCGATCAACAATAAATTATCACCGGGCTTAATCTTTCCGGAAGAAAGGCCGTTGTACCAAGCAATCGGGATGGAGGCAGCCGACGTATTTCCGTAATTCCGTATGCTCTCGATGCATTTATCCGAAGGAATATCCAGCCTGCTGCAAACCGCCTCCAGAATACGAATGTTGGCACTGTGAGGAATGAAATAATCAATATCTTGCAACTCCGTATGATTTATAGAAACCAATTCCCGTATCTTGTCGACCAATGTAGAAACAGCCCATTTAAATACTGTTTTTCCGTTTTGATGTAACTTATTGTCAGGTATGACTGCCGTTCCGTTGATCGGAACCGATTGACAGGCCAAGTATAAATCTTTGCCGTAAGAGCCGTCGGTATCGGTAAGAGCATTAAACAGTCCGTTTTCTTCGGAGGCTTCTACAATGACAGCACCGGCACCGTCCCCAAATAAAATACAAGAACTCCGATCCGAAAAATCCGTAACTTTAGAAAGTGTATCCGCTCCGACCACCAGTATTTTTCGGTGGGTTTGTGCGGCTATCAATCCTTTGGCAAGAATAAGTCCGTACACAAATCCGCTGCAAGCTGCGGAAATGTCCATACACCCGGCATGAGGAATATTCAATTCGTTTTGTATCTGAGCGGCAACACTCGGGATTAACTGGTTGGGAGTACCGGTAGCCACTAGGATAAAATCGATCTCCGTCAAATCTTTATGATAATTTTCAACCAGCGACTTAACTGCTTGAATACACAAATCGCCGGTATATTCTTCCGGCGAAGCGTAAAAACGCCGTTCGATCCCGGTTCTTTCTTTAATCCATTGATCGGAAGTTTCTAAATAGGCTTCAAAAAAGGAATTACGGATTTCTTTTTCCGGCCGGTAAATCCCAATGGAAGTAATGGTTGCATTCATATCTTTTATTTTTATTCATTATACTTACCAATAAGTAAGTACTGAGGGTAAAAAAATATTATATACTTAATAAATCGGCCTGAACAGACCTGTAAACTTCATTTCTCAATACCTTATTCATCAATAAAGCCGAAAGCATGGCCGAATGTACAATATATGCCTTTGTCCGGGGAGAACCGTCAAAAGTAAATTCTCCGGTCTCTTTTCCTTTCGACAATATATCGGACAACCAATCAATAATAACATGAACTAACCTTTGCACTGCGTGTTGCATATTTTCGGGCAAGGTATCAAAAGCAGGAGCCAACGAACCTACAATACAAGCACGGTAATCCGCTATGAATCCGTCATGCATAGTCAAATAATTGTTTAATTGTTGACGGTAAGGAAGTTCTTTCCATGATTCTGTTTTTTCTCGGAAAAGGGAAAGATTTTTTCTTATGACTTCCGCTCCTAAATCTCCTTTGGTCGGGAAATAATAGTGTATGGCAGCATTCTTAATGTTCAGTTCCTTGGATATATCCGCATAACTAAAGGCATTATATCCTATAGAACGAATCAGATCATTGGCAATAGCTATTATTTCGTTGCGAGTATCTTTCATGCGACAAATATACAAATTTTACTTACAAGTAAGTATAATCGAAAAAGAAATTCATTTTTCTTCACCATCTCCTTTCAATTCACATATAACGATTGTTTATTTACCTCGTCATTCGGTATTCCTATTTCCGGCAAACCGGGTGTGCCCGATCCGTACGATTGTCTGCCGTTTGGGATATTAATTATTAATCCGCCTGTTTTCCTGTACCATGCAAGGCAGGCTTCATTCTTCTCTTTTACGGTATCTTTTCTTCCTACGGATAAAAATTTATTCTCACCTTGATGAGAAACTTTTCTCACCTTGATGAGAATTTTTTCTCGCCTTGATGAGAATGAAAAAACACATTATTATAATGACTCTCTCATATTAAGTTTCCAAGGATTTTCTATCGTTTCTATCGTTTTTCGGTTGATTAGTCCGGCCATTGTTTTGCCCATTAGTTTAAAATCAGTAGACAAAGTGGTGATTCCTCCGGCCAGAATTTCTTTCAGAGGAGTATCATTATACGAAATGATTCCGAATTCTTTTCCCGGAGCAATCTTTTGTTTTGCTGCTTGTTTCAACACATCCACCAAGTCCCGGTCGTTGACTACCATAAATACATCTCCTTCTTTGATGTTGCGGTTATGAGTGGTTCCTATATAATGATGAATAAAATTATATTCCGTACAAAAAATACGTAACCCGGTATATCGTTCGGGAGGTTCCTTTTTGTCTTTTTGCACCATGATGATACGACGGTATTTTTTCAAGTGTTCCAGCCCGTATACAAGCGCTTCATATGTGTCTTTCTCGAAATTCTGGAATACGGAAGAGAACTTTCCTTTCAATTCCGGGTGATAATGATCCAATAAAAATACATTGCCGGATAATCCGGAGAGTAACGGTTCGATCCCCTGAAACTTGCCCGACATAATCACATAGGTTGTATACTTATTGTTCGCTTCATTAATCAACGTCTCAAATACTTTCCTGTTATAATTATGAAAATAAAGGTCTACCCGGGCCGTTTCGCCGATCGAATCCATAAAAGAATTATACAAATCTTCCTTAAATTCATTCAATTCGTTAAACAACAAAAATATATTGTGTTTAAACGGCACTTTCGTACCGGTAATATAATATCCTATCCCGGGACTGGACTTAATAATCCCTTTGGATTTAAGTTCCCGAATCCCCGCAAATACCGTATCTCGGGATAAACCGTATATTTCCCGAAATTCATTAATGGAAGGAATCCGATCTCCTTTTTTATACTCTTCTTTATGTATCCGATCAACCACATGATTTACAATCAGCTTATACTTGGATTCATTAGTTATCATATGCTTTTTTATCGGCAAAAGTAAAGAATTAGTCAACCAACCGGTACGAACCGGTATGTGTTTAATAACATACCTACCGGTTTGACCCGGTCAACAATTTAATATATATTTTTGCTTCCGTAAATCAATATCATGAAACAACACATGAAGACCGGCATCATTTTTAGTATTGAAGAATTTGCCATCCATGACGGCCCCGGCATTCGAACCACCTTTTTCCTGAAAGGATGTCCGCTTCGGTGTGTTTGGTGTCATAACCCGGAAGGTATCTCTCCTCAACCGCAATTCATACAAAAGAAGGAAGGAAAAACACGTTGCGGAACTAAAGTAACCACAGAGGAGTTGGTCGATTATATATTAAAAAACAAAGACTTGTACATCCGAACGGGAGGAGGCATTACATTGACCGGAGGAGAACCCTTGATGCAAAGTGATTTTATTATCGAGTTGATGCAAAACCTCCCGGGAATACATAAAGCAATAGAGACCTGCGGATATGTTCCCGAAAATGTATTTCAATCGGTTGTATCGTTGGCCGACCTGATCCTTTTTGATGTTAAACATCCGGATTCTTCTCAACACAGAAAATACACGGGAAAAGGAAACGAATTAATATTACGGAATCTCCGGTATTTATGCAACCATACCACCCGATTTATTGTCAGGATTCCTTTAATACCGGGGGTGAATGACACTCGGGATAATATGCAGTTCATAGCGGATTTTGTCAAAGGAGCCCCGAATCTCCTGCGTATCGAATTACTAAGATACCATAAAACAGCCGGAGCAAAATATAAAATGACAGGCAAAAAATACAATCCGCCTTTCGACACAACAAAAGAACCTCAAGTATACAGCCATATATTTGAAGAGTATAATATAAAAACATTAACGGTATAAATAATCATGACAAAAAGAATCAGCCATCTGAAAGAATATATATTAGATAAAAAGCATCACCAATTCAGGCAGGAACCGGAAAAAACAGGCTTACTAGGACTGACCGCTCAATGGGAAAGAGAAGGCCTCTCTCCTATAAAAAGAGCAGGGCAAAGTCTGATCGCAGTATTGGAAGCTGAAAAACCGATCATTCTGCCCGGAGAAAAAATTGTTTTTACCCGTACCGTAACCGAATTGCCCGGTATTTTTACGGAAGAAGAATGGAATGAGATAAGAAAAACAAAATACTTACACGAAAGAGGCGTTGTGTGCAATATTTCTCCCGACTATGAATATACCCTCCGGAAAGGACTTGCTTTCCGGCTCGATGAGATCGAAGAAAAATTAACCGGTCCGACATTGACAAAAGATAACCTAACCTTTCTTTTATCGGTAAAAGATTGTATCCTTGCCCTGCAAAATCTGATCACCCGCTATGAAGAATATGCATTGTCAATGGGTGAGAAAGATACGGCACGGGTTTTAAAAGCCATTCGAACCGACGGAGCAGGAAGCTTTCGGGAAGCTTTACAATTGTTGCGTATCCTTCATTTCGCTCTTTGGGCCGGCGGAAATTACCACAATACCTTAGGACGTTTTGATCAATATATGTATCCCTATTATAAACAGGATATCGAAAACGGACACATTACTAAAGAAGAAACACTCGAACTGCTAGAAGAATTCTTTTTGAGCTGCAATAAAGACAGCGACCTTTATCCCGGTATGCAGCAAGGAGATAACGGACAAAGTCTGGTATTGGGAGGAAGAAGTGTTTTCGGCGAATACAGGTTCAATGAATTATCGGAAATGTGCTTAAAGGCTAGTTATGAACTTCAACTGATCGATCCAAAAATAAACATACGCGTAGATAAAGAAACTCCCGAAATTATTTACGAACTGGGTTCAAGGCTTACTAAAATCGGATTGGGATTTCCACAATACAGCAATGACGATGTTATTATTCCGGGACTAATAAAAAAAGGATACACAAAAGAAGATGCTCACGAATATGTAGTAGCTGCATGCTGGGAATTTATTATTCCGAAATACGCCATGGATATTCCCAATATAGATGCAATTTCATTAATTGAATGTGTTGTTGAAAGCATACCTTACCTGCCCGCCTGCCGACAATACGATGAATTTTATAAAGAAGTAGAAAATAAGATAAAGAAAAAGGTAAAAGAAATTACGTTGAAACATCGCAATTTGTATATGGCGCCTTCACCCATGATGTCGTTGCTGATGGACGGGTGTTTGGAGAAAGCACAAGATATTTCTTTGGGAGCCAAATACAATAATTACGGAATTCACGGAACAGGTATTGCCACGGCAGCCGACTCGCTGGCTGCCATTAAGAAATACTATTTTGAAGAGAAATCGATTGACTACTCTACTCTGACAGATGCCCTGGATAACGATTTTGTAAACCATAAAAGACTTCAAACACTGTTGAGAAATGAAGCGCCCAAAATGGGGCAAGACAATGATTTCGTCGATTTGTTGGCTACTCATTTGTTGGATTCGTTCGACAAGGCGCTCACGGAAGAAGTCAACGAACGAGGAGGCAAATACAGAGGCGGTACGGGAACGGCCATGTATTACATTGCTCATTCCACCGGATTAAAAGCAACTCCCGACGGACGTAACAAAGGGGAAATGATTCCGGCTAACTTTTCTCCAAGCCTGTTTATTAAGCAAAAAGGTCCTATTTCCGTCATTAAATCATTTACGAAACAGCACCTTGTAAATGTGATCAATGGAGGACCTCTTACATTGGAATTTGATCAATCGGTTTTCAGCAATGATGAAAGCGTCCAAAAGTTGGGCATGCTGGTTGAAACCTTCATTCATTTGGGAGGCCACCAATTACAATTAAATACCGTAAGCCGAGAAAAACTGCTGGATGCCAAGAAAAATCCCGGAAGGTATAAGAACCTGATCGTTCGTGTGTGGGGATGGAGCGGTTATTTTGTCGAACTGGACGAATGTTATCAGGATCACGTGATCAATCGAATTGAATTTGGAATTTAATTACGCCGGAATACACAATAACTCCCGGGCAAAACGGGAAAGGAGTTTCATAACCATCATGAAAAAATAAAGATAATATATGAAAAACACAGTTAAAGGAACCATGTTCTACATTGCATTCGTAGCCTCTCTCGGAGGATTGCTTTTCGGATTTGACACAGCCGTCATCTCCGGAGCGGAAAAAGCAATCCAAGATATTTACGGTCTCTCGGACTTTGCTCACGGGTTTACTATTGCAACAGCACTGATCGGAACCATCATAGGGGCATTGATTTGCGGCAAACCGGCCGAAAAATACGGTCGTTTACGTTTATTGATTGTAATTGCTTATTTATACCTCATTTCGGCTATCGGAAGTGCAAGCATTGTCAATTGGTACTCGTTCATGTTTTTTCGCTTTCTCGGAGGGCTTGCCGTCGGAGCCTCTTCGGTAGTCGGCCCGATGTATATCGCCGAAATATCCCCGTCCCGGTGGAGAGGACGTTTTGTCGCCTTTTTTCAATTCAATATTGTCTTGGGGATAGTTATTGCTTACCTTACCAATTACGGATTGGTCGGCATTCCTCACGACTGGCAATGGATGCTGGGGGTGGAAGCCATACCGGCACTGGCTTTCGGACTATTACTTATGACGATACCCGAAAGTCCGCGGTGGTTGGTCAAACAAAATCGTCCGGATAAAGCCCGCCTTATACTTCTGAAAATCGGGGAACCCGATGCAGACGCAGAAATTCAAGAAATCCGTAAATCCCTTGAAGATACCGGTTCCACGGGGGAAAACCTCTTTCAAAAAAAGTATTTCTATCCTCTTCTTATTGCATTCCTGATATCTTCCTTTAATCAGCTTACGGGTATTAATGCCATTCTTTATTATGCTCCGCGGATATTCGAATTATCCGGACTTTTCCGTGAAGGGGCTATGATACAGTCTATCATTATCGGTATAACCAATCTGACTTTCACCATGTTGGGAATGATCCTCATCGATAAGGTAGGCAGAAAAAAACTGATTGCAGTCGGTTCCGTCGGCATGTTCGTATCATTATTTCTGGTGGCCCGAGGATTCTACCAGGAAAATTTCGAAGGATATTACATGTTGATCTGTTTAATGGGATACATTGCTTTTTTTGCCGTCTCGTTGGGAGCTACCATTTGGGTGGTGATTTCGGAAGTATTTCCGAACACTGTAAGAGCAAAAGGTCAAGTATTCGGAAGCATGACTCACTGGGTTTGGTCGGCTCTATTATCCTGGTTTTTTCCTGTATTTTTATCCATTGGAGGAACTTATATATTCGGCTTCTTTTCGATCATAGCACTCGGCAGCCTGCTGTTTGCAATCAAATTACCCGAGACGAAAGACAAATCGTTGGAGCAGATACAAAAGGAACTGATGCGATGAAAGGAAATAGGAGACAATTATGGACAGGATTACCGGATTGCATGATGAACGGGATTTATTATTATAAACTTGTTAATCCTGTCTAAATTCTTATCTCCCATTTCCTATCTTCTATCTCCTTCTCCGGAAAACATCATGAATAACTCTAATAAACATACATATGAAATCAACATTGCAAATACCCATCATTCTTATCGTGCTTTTCTGCTCCTGCAAGCAAAACAAGCCCGACGGCATCACCATACAGATCAACACTTCTCAAATTGAAAGTGAAATTACTCCTTGGTTATATGGTGCATGTATAGAAGATGTCAATCATGAGATATATGGAGGGCTTTATGACCAGAAAATCTTTGGTGAAAGTTTTGAAGAACCCGTTCCCGGTCCCTTTTTTGAAAACTTCTCTACCTATGAAGGTTCGTGGCAAGGGAATAAAAACGAAATTACGGCATTATCTTACCCCGGAGCCAAGTTAGTATATGATCCGGCAACAATCCGGGAAGGGGCCGTAGAAGCAGAAATAAAATTTGAGAAAGACCAAGGAGACAATGCCGGTTTCCTCATTCGGGTAAGCAATCCGAAAAAAGGGCCGGATCATTTTTACGGCTATGAAATCAGCTTGGCAGCTAACGGAACTAAAGTCGTTTTTGCTAAGCACAAAAACAATTTCGAGCATATCAAAGACATCCCCGTCACGTGTGATCCCACCGCGTGGAACCGGTTGGGAGCAGTTATGAGAAACGGAAAAATCGAACTGTTCCTAAATAAGGAGAACTTATTTATTTACGACGACAACGACACTTCCCTTTCGGAAGGAAAGATGGCTTTGCGTACTTGGAATTCCGATGTAAAATTCCGTAACCTGAAAATAACGCACGATTCCAATCCGGAAACAATCACATTTAAGAATCAACCGGCTGTCGCCGTAAGCGGTGCATGGGATCCGATTCATTCGGGAAAGAACAACGAAGCATTCGCATTGGATACCAACAATGCATTTAACGGACACCGGTCACAAATCATTCAATTAACGTCCGGTAACGATATCGTAGGAATCAGCAATGCCGGTCTCAACCGTTGGGGCATAGCCGTTAAAAGCGGTCAAAAGTTTCAAGGAAGCCTCTGTCTTAAAAGCTCCGCCTTCAAAGGGTCTGTTTGGGTCGCTTTACAAAGTTTCGACGGAAAAAAAGAATATGCAGTACAAGAAGTATCCGGTATTTCCTCCGATTGCAACTGCCATCCTTTTGAATTAACATCCGATGCCGACGATGACAAAGCCCGATTTGCCATTTATATCCGCGAACCGGGAAAATTAAAAATAGATCAGGTTACGTTAATGACCACCGGAGAATATCAATTCAAAGGACTCCCTTTCAGAAACGACATCGGCCGGACCATGGTAAACCAAGGATTAACTTTCTTAAGATATGGCGGCACCATGATTAATGCTCCCGAATACCGCTTCAAAAAAATGATCGGAGATCGAAACAAACGTCCTCCTTACCGAGGCCACTGGTACCCTTACTCTACCAACGGATTCGGGATTGAAGAGTTTCTTCAATTTTGTGAAGCGGCCGGCTTTACGGCTTCTTTCGCCATTAATATTGAAGAAACACCGGAAGATATGGCAGATATGATTGAATACCTCAACGGACCCGTCACGTCGGAATGGGGCAAAAAACGAGCGGAAAACGGTCACCCCAAACCTTATAATATAAAATATATCGGAATCGGAAATGAAGAAGTATTGTTTAACGGCGACCGGGCAGACGAATACGATCATTACATAGAACGTTTCAACCTCTTGTATGAAGCGATCAAAGGAAAAGATCCCTCTGTTTCGCTGATTAATACGGCTTGGTGGCGTCCGGAATCTCCCAACATCGAGAAGGTATTCAGAGCGTTGGACGGAAAAGCCGACTATTGGGATTATCATCCGTGGGCCGATCAATTGACAAGCGGAAAAGAAGTGGAAGCAGAACTCCGAAAGATGAAAGAGCTTTTTCTCCAATGGAATCCCAACACCACCATGAAATGCGCCATTTTTGAAGAAAACGGAAATACACATAACATACAACGGGTATTGGGACATGTAACCCTGCAAAATGCCGTACGACGAATGGGAGATTTTGTATTGGCTTCTTGTGCTGCAAATGCTTTACAACCCTATAAACAAAACGATAACGGATGGGATCAGGGACAAGTGTTTTTCACTCCTACGCAAGTATGGGGAATGCCTCCTTATTATGCTCAACAAATGGCTTCTGCCAATCATCAACCCTTAACGGTAAACAGCTCCATTGAAAACGGACCGGAAACATTGGATGTGACGGCTACCATCGCCAAAGATGGAAAGCAATTGGTACTGCATATCGCGAATACAGGTGAAAACGTCCTCCCGATTCACCTGGATATACGAGATTTCGGATCGATTAACATGGCTAAAGCCGTTATTCTCTCCGGAAACCTGACAGATGTAAATACTCCGGAAGAACCCGAAAAAATCGTTCCGACAGAACAATGGATCAAAAAAACCAAAAAACAAAGGTATGAAGTCCTACCCTACTCCTATACCATACTGGTTTTTTCCAACTAATTCGTTTGTTAACATTTATAATTTATATATCCAATTAAAAAAACAATTATGAAAATAGCAATAGGCTGCGACGAAGCAGCATACAACCTCAAAATAGAATTAGTTAAACATCTGACCGGAAAAGGAATCGAAGTGACCGACTTCGGAGCTGAGGCAGGAGAAGTAATACTTTATCCGGATGTAGCCGTGAAAGTGGCAAAAGCCGTTGCCGCAGGCGATTATCAACGTGGAGTGCTTGTTTGCGGCACTGGTATTGGTATGTCCATAACTGCAAATAAGGTACCCAATATACGTGCAGCAGTTTGTCACGATGTATTTTCTGC
>DAIQOU010000590.1:0-3090 GCA_036787725.1 Bacteroidales bacterium | reverse complement strand
TGAATTCGTGTTTTGCAGCAATTTGAATTTGCATTTTGCAGCAAAACGAAGTTGCTCTTACAGCGAGTCCGGAAAGTGTCTTCGAAACACCGGTGAACAAGTTGTTTTGTCGCAGTCTTATTTTTTTTGCTAACCGGCTTTTTGGGAACGCCACATTATGGCGGTTTACCCTTTTGTCTTTGTTTCATCATTCATTAACAATAAAAATAATATCTCCGGAAAGTCCGGTATTCGTTGAATAAATTCCGAAGAGGTGAAACACGTTTCGAAGTTCTTTTTCCTTTGGGCGGCTTACGGGAGGGTGTGTCAAAAGCCCGGCGTGCTCTTTGCAAAGTCATAGTCTGTAATCCATTACCCGGATTTTCTAATGCTTAATTTGGGTTAAACGCAATTGTATTATTGTTGTACAAGTAAAAAATGATAAAGTTGCAGCTGTTTAGTAGTATCGTTTACGGTTTATTTGTTTGTTTTTTCCGTAAAAGCAGTAATTTTACAGTCAATCAAACCGTTTGCAATCAGAATCGAAAAGATATGAATAAATGTGAAATAAAAGAGCAATTACGGATTAAGCCGGTAGGGGTGAAGTATTTGGATCAATATAACGAGTTATTGAAATATGTATTTCAAGTTACCGATCGACAGATATCGGAGAGCGGTTATAAAGCCGGAGAATTAAAACGTACCAAACGACCTGTTTTACAGCAAGCTGATGTGTATGGATGGTTTACACCGGAGGATGAACTGGTTTCTCAACTGTCGATTTACCCTTGTCATGTCAATATTCACGGGAAAATAATGGATATGGGTGCCGTAACGGGAGTAGGTACTTATCCCGAATATGCGAATATGGGATTAATGAATGATCTGATTCGATTGGCATTGGAAAAAATGAGGGATCACAAGCAATTTATTTCTTATCTGTATCCTTATTCCATTCCTTATTATCGCCGGAAAGGGTGGGAAATTATGTCCGATCACATGACCTTCAGTATCCGGGATATCCAAATCCCGAAGGTGGTGAACGTTTCGGGTCATGTAGAACGATTGGAAGTTACCGATGAAGATGTATTGGATGTGTATGACCGGTATGCACGCTCTAATCACGGGGCCCTTATCCGTACTAAATTGGAATGGGACGAGTATTGGCGTTGGGAAAATGAAGACGAACGAACGGCTGCCGTATATTACGATGCCGAAAATATTCCTTCCGGTTATATCCTTTATTGGGTAGAAAATGATGAATTCCGGATCAAAGAAATGATTTATTTGAATCAGGATGCCCGGCATGGATTATGGAATTTTATAAAAGCTCACTTTTCGATGATCGATGTGGTAAAAGGGGATCTGTATACCAATGAACCCATTTCTTTTTTGTTGGAAGACAGTAGAATAGACGAAACAATAGAACCGTATTATATGGCCCGCATTGTGGATGTGGAGGAATTCCTGAAAATTTATCCTTTTGAAGAAGGAATAAAGCCTTTCCATTTTATCGTTTCCGATCCGGTGGTAGACCGGAATAACGGAACTGTGGGGGTTCGTATGAATGAAGAAGGGACTCTTTTGGTAACTCGGGAAGCGGTGGGAGCTTCGGTTACTCTTGATATTCAGACACTCACTACTATGCTGATGAGCTATAAGCGACCGGCTTATCTTTATAAAACAGAACGGTTGAAGACAGATCGTCAGACCATTCGTTTGTTGGAAGAAATAATTCCGGATCAACAACCTTATTTTTCGGATTACTTTTGATACGGATTTCCTATGAAATGCGATTGATTATACAACGAATCCCGGAATCATTTCAGCTGCTAAATGTGCATCCCGTTTTCCTTTTGTTCCGGCAGCGTTGTTATTGGTTGTTTGTGCTTTCTTCTCCGGATTGATATCCGGATTGCTGCTTATTCCCAATATTGTTATGGAGACGATACTGTTATATATCATGTTATCGCAGTTGGCGGCGGGATTGCAGTTGATCGTTCGGGAAAATTCGGTGGTAACCTTTGAGGCCGGACTTACCATAGGCCTTTCTTTAATGATTGCCGTGATGGTGGCTTTTTTGTCTGAAGGAGCGCTTCTGCAAATTCTTTCCATGTTTCGTTCCATTTTAGGAAACGGATTTATTATGGGGGTAGCGATTGTATTAATAATGGAACATATTGTTTTTAGGAAAACCAAATAATGGTTTGAAAGATAATATTCGTAATAAAGTTTGAGTATTCCCGTTTCCTTAATAAAGAATAATAAATTGAAATGATGAAAAAACTTTTTTTATTGGTAATTATTGCGGTATTATGGCCGGGATGCTCGGATGATGATCCTTCTTATGTTATGAGATCACCGGAAAATATCAAGCTAATTCCGTTGGAGCCTTTTTCCAAACCGATAGCAACATTTGTCGTAGAAACAAAGGACGATAAATTGAAATGTACACTTACTACTTCTTTTGTAGAAGAAAGTGATACATTGCATTCTTTATATGTAAGAGAAGAAGGAGATTCTCTTTATATTGATGCTTACACTTCTCCCGGTACATGTCGAAGTTTAATATGGAATTGGGAAACCGGTCATTATTGTTATACTGATTCTTGTTTATCTTCTTGTTTTTATGTTTATGAAATCAATTTTGATATAAGAAGGTTAAGAAAGAAAAAATACGAAACCATTATTAATGTCAATGGAGTTTTGACACCTCCTTTCGAATTGGAAATAAAAGAGTAATAAATTGAAGAAACTATTTTGGAGGGAATATACCTTATCGTTATCCTGCAAAGTCAGATATTAAGCATGCTGAATAGATAATCGTGCCAGTCACGAAAGAGTAACTGAAATCTTTTCTTTTTTTCCTTTTCTTTGATTGTGAATTTTCACTAAATAGGAGAAATAAGCTGTTAATAATTATGTGATTTAACTTAAAAACAGGCCAAATAATGAAGTATACTTAAACATGTTTTGGAATAAGCTGTTAATTAAATATGTTTTTGAAAATCGTTTCTTATTTTGGAAACTATCAGGTTGGTAATTTTTTCACTCTATTGTATGGTGTAATTAAATTATCGGAATAAACTCGAATAATAGTGAGATAATACC
>DAIQOU010000589.1:0-3092 GCA_036787725.1 Bacteroidales bacterium | reverse complement strand
TAAAAAATAAAAAAAGTAGTATATGAAAAAAAGAGACTTATTAATGCTGTTAATTGTTTTAAGTTGGACGAATTATTCTTTGTTAGCCCAAAAAAACAATAAAGAAATAAACGATTCCAATACTCCGCTGCATCTGTTGCAACCGGACTATCGTATTCCTTATGTCGAATTGCAGCCGGAGGGTATAAAAGAGACATTAGACAGGATATTGGTTTACCTCGATCGTGCCACTCCGGCACGCGTGGTTGATAAAGTAACCGGTAAAGAGATTGGTAACTATTCGGAAATGAACCGGGAAGCTCAGTTGTATCGTGGAGATTTTCGGTTGGCCAGCTATGAGTGGGGAGTTACTTATTCGGGAATGTTGGAAGTGGCAGAGGCTGCCGGAGATAAACGATACAGCAATTATGTGTACGACCGTTTTAAGCTGTTGTCGGAAACAGCCCCTCATTTTAAACGATTAATGAATGATTATGGAGTAATAGATCCCCAGATGAAACAATTGCTGACTCCCCATGCCTTGGACGATGCAGGTGCCATGTGTGCAGCCATGATCAAGTGGGAACGGTTGGGTTCGGATTCGGGTATTTCACTGAAGAATATAATTAATAATTATATAAATTATATCATGTATCATGAATATCGTTTGTATGACGGTACGTTTGCTCGGAATCGTCCTCAAAAAAACACTCTTTGGTTGGATGATCTTTATATGAGCGTTCCTGCACTTGCTCAAATGGGTAAATGGACCGGAGAACGTAAGTATTATGATGAAGCAGCTAAGCAAATCCGTCAGTTTTCCGATCGTATGTTTGTGAAAGAAAAAGGTTTGTACATGCATGGCTGGGTAGAGTCCATGGCTGATCATCCTGCTTTTTTTTGGGGGAGAGCCAACGGTTGGGCCGTTTTGACTATGGTAGAGGTACTGGATGTATTGCCCGAGAACCATCCCGAGCGAAATAAAATATTGGACCGGTTAAGGACCCATATTCGGGGATTGGTATCGTATCAATCCGGAGAAGGATTTTGGCATCAATTATTGGATCGGAACGATTCTTATTTGGAAACTTCCGCTACAGCTATTTATGTGTATTGTATTGCGCGCGCCATCAACAAGGGATGGATTGATCCGGTTGCTTACGGACCTGTTGCTCATTTGGGATGGAATGCCGTGTCTTCCAAAGTGAATAATAATGGACAGGTAGAAGGAACATGTGTCGGAACCGGAATGGCTTTTGATCCTGCATTTTATTATTATCGTCCGGTAAACGTATATGCTGCTCACGGATATGGTCCCGTCTTGTTGGCCGGTGCCGAAATGATCCGGTTATTAAACAAGTATTATCCTCGGATGAATGACAGCGCCATTCAATATTACGAATCTCCTCAACGTACTTCCGCTCCTATTTTCAGTGTGAATGATTCAAGTCGCCCGGATGAAATCGAATCGGGAAGTTCCCGGAAAAACGAAAAAGATCCTGTTGCTTTTTTGATTGGGGATTCAACGGTTAAGAATGGAAAAGGAAAAGGAGATGGCGGCCAGTGGGGTTGGGGCAGCTTTTTTGAACGTTTTTTTGATACCACGCGAATTACAGTGGAAAATCATGCTCTTGGAGGGAGAAGCAGCCGGACATTTTATACGGAAGGTTTATGGGATAAAGTATTGAAAGGTATAAAAGAGGGCGATTATCTTTTGATTCAATTTGGTCATAATGACGGAGGTCCCTTAAATACCGGGAGGGCGCGTGCTTCGTTAAAAGGAATCGGAGAAGAATCCGAGACCGTGATAATGGAAAGACACGGAGGCCCGGAAGAAGTTTTTACGTTTGGACATTATTTACGTATTTATATTCGTCAGGCCAAAGCTCTGGGAGCGATACCGGTGGTTCTTTCTCCCACACCCGGAAATCGATGGACAGACGGAAAAATGAATCGAATGACAAATACATATACCCAATGGTGCCGAGAAGTGGCTGAACGGGAAGGAGTGCCTTTTATCGATTTGAATGCCCGAACTGCAGATAAATGCGATTTGATGGGAGAAGAAAATGGTAAAAAATTATTCAAAGACAGTGTTCATACTACCTATGAAGGAGCAATTATGAATGGGGAATCTGTGGTAGAAGGAATAAAGGCTTTACCGGCATTTTCCTTAAATCAGTATTTGAAAAAATAATGGGGAGAATGGATTTGTTCCGGAGAAGTGATTTCATACACCAAAATAAATGTTTACAACTCCGTATTTCTAGGCTTTTGTACGATTTTGCATAGTGAGAACTTATTGAGAACTCTATTTTTGCTTAAAATTATAAAACAGAAATTTATGAAAAGAGAAGCTTTTAAAATGTATTTGAAACCGGGATTGGAATCGGAATACGAAAAACGACATAATGAGATCTGGCCGGAGTTGAAATCCTTATTAAAGGAAAACGGAGTTTCTGATTATACAATTTTTTGGGATAAAGAAACCAATGTCCTGTTTGCTTATCAATTGGTGGAAGGAACAAGTTCTTCCCAAGATTTGGGAAGCAATCCGATTGTACAAAAATGGTGGGAATACATGGCTGATATTATGGATACCAATCCGGATAACTCTCCGGTTTCCATACCGATGAAAGAAGTTTTTCATATGGATTGATTATATATTGGGTATTAGATAGGAAGGGAAAGATTTATTATTAAGAATGAGGGAATATGAATTTGCGAAATTCGGTTTTGATCGTATGTTTCATCGGAGTTACAGTCCTGCAGTTGCATGCACAACAAGTTAATTGTAAATTTAATTTTACGGGCCGGTCTGTCGGTGAGGAGATAAAAGTTACACCTCAAACCGTTTATGGAGAAGATTCTCCCTTCGGGTATGATCTCCTTGCTCCTCCGGGGCAGGGAGAACCCTTCTTTTTTTCGGTAGATGTGCCGGAAGGAAACTATCGGGTAAAGTTGGTGTTGGGTGACAAGGATAAGGAAAGTTGTACTACTGTAAAAGCAGAGTCCCGAAGGTTAATGCTTGAGAATATTCGGGTACCGGCCGGTTCCTTTATCTCTAAAGAATTCATCGTTAACATACGTAATACGAAAATTAATGATCATGA
>DAIQOU010000105.1:0-11448 GCA_036787725.1 Bacteroidales bacterium | reverse complement strand
AATTGTAGAACCTTACCTGATGAAAAAATATAATTGGAAACCTTTGATACAATTACTGGTTGAAGAGATTCATCCCGGAGAATTGGCCGGATTGCTGGAAGAGTTGCTTAAAGAGTATCCTAATCTTACTCCCGGATATCCGGATAACCGGCAGGTACTTTACATTCTTAAAAAGTTGGTGAAAGTATTGCGACGATGCTCAAATGAATGAGATACCTAAGGGTAAGAGAAGCAACGAAAATAAAGCATAAACGACGGAAAAAGACAGCCCGGATAAGCTAAAAGATACTTGGGGAAGAGAAACAACACCACATAGGGGGGAAGAGTTCTGCCTCTTCTGACAGAACTTCTCTGCCCGTGGTGACAGAACTCTTCTGCCTGCTTAGGCAGAGATTCTCTGTCCGCTTAGGCAGAAACTGTCTGCTCGCTTAGGCAGAGGTCCTCTGTCCGTATAGGCAGAAGATCACTGTCCGCTCAGGCAGAATCGGGGTTCCGTATGCATCGGGTCCGTTCCCTTGCCGGGGCTCAGTTTACAACGAAGCCGGCGGAGAAAACAAATGCCTTCGGAGTCTTCCAATCCCGGGCGCCCGAGTAACGGGTTACAATTTTTAACTTGTATGGTCCGGCCGGGAGTGCAGGTACCATTGCCAATACAACGGAAGGTTTGTTTGTCGCAATTATTTCAGCCTTTTTCGGAGTGTCCGTTTCGGGAACAAACCATACGCCGCATTCGGCATCGTTGCCCGAAAGCTTAATGTTATTGCCGCGTATTTCGATTACACCTCCCGGAGTAAGTTGCCGGTTGATTTCGCCCGACACGATATCTTTCACTTCTCGTATTCTCGGACCGGAAGCCGATGCGTTCATTTTCTCAAAAGGAACCGTCTTTTCGATGTCTCGCAACAACGAACCTTTCGTGATATTGATATTGAGTTTGTGACGTTCGGGGTCGAACGAGTCCAGGGGGCTTTCGAAGGTGCCCGAAATAGAGAACGACGTGTTGAACAGCGGAAAATTAAGCGTGTAGCCTTGCTGCAACAGTTCGACCGCCGTGTTTTCAATGGCGTTGAACACCGCCAATACATCGGTTTGGGTGATCAGTGTACCTTTACTCAATAGTCGCTTGATGAATTCGGCCTTATCGCATGAACCGGAAGTTCGGGTTTGTGCCTTGTATTTATCGGTTTGCTTGGCCAACAGATTGTCTACTAAATGATATTTAAGCATGGAAAACAAGTTAAAGGGTTAATACGGTCCGGCAGGATCTTTTCCTGCTTTGGGACAAATATACAATAAGTGTTTTGAATCCGGGCCATCCGGATAAATAATCGGTTCTATACGTTGCGTTTAATTGCCATAATGTCCCGGTCGAACCGGTCTTTATCGATGGCCCTGCTTTTTACTTTCGTTCGGTAGGAATAAATGGTTACGGGCGTATAACCCATAAATTCGGCTATCTGCGCACTGTCTTTGATGCCGAGACGGATAAGTGCAAACATACGCAGTTCGGTATTCAACAGGTCTCCGTTCTTTAATACAAAACGCTGATTTTCGCGTAGCAATTGATTAAAATCTTCTACAAAATTCGGATATATGGAAAGAAATGCTTCGTCGAATTTACGATAAAATTCTTTGGCTACGGAGTGAATGTATTGGCCGGAAGAGGTTATTTTATAGAGGTCTTCTATTTGTCCGACTTTAATCTTTCGGTTGACCAACTTTTGGTATTCTCCCATTTTTTGTATGTAGTCGGAGCACAATTTAAGAAAATAACCTACGTATTTCTCTTTCACTTGATCCGATTCCCGGAGGACTTCGGCCAGCCGGTTGAGTTCGGTATTTTTCTTTTTTATTTCTTCATTAATAACGGTTAAGTCAGCATTGATTTTCATCAGTTTTTTTCGTGCATCGGCAAGCTGTTTTCTTTTTTTCGAAAGGTACACACTAAAAACCAAGATGATACCCGTCAGTCCGCTGATGATGGCAATACCTGCTCTCAATCGGGATTCTTGGCGGTCGCGTTGCTGACGGTATTCTTTTTCAATCCCGGGCAATGCTTCGGCTATTTGCGAGTTTCGAAAGCGGGTATTATAAAAGTTGGCGTCTTCGGACGACACCCTCAGGTAGTGGTATGCTCTTTCTGCATCTCCCTTTTCATACAGCAACCGGGCCAGCACCCGTAAGGATCGGTTTTGTTTTACGGCGCTTTTAATATCGGCTTCAACCGATTGGATCAGGTATTTTTCTTCATTCGGGAAATCTTCTTTGATTTTGCATATCCTCGAAAGAAAGTAATATCCTCTGGCTGCATCGTTGGAGATGGAATCCGACAGCCGGATGTATTGGCGAATGGATTTTTCTGCTTCTTCGGGTTTGTTGTCTGCAAATTCTTTTTTAAATTTATACAGGTAATACAATTGGGAATCGGGAGAAGCAACAGCCATAACGGAATCGCCGTAGGCCAATTCTTTCTTTCTGTATTTTTCTTCCATGTGGGTACCTTGTGCATACTCTTTCAGATTCATGTAGAACCTTTCGCAAAGGCGGAAATATTCGATTCGCCGGTTCTTATTCATCTCTTTCGGTTTGACGGGCAGCGATTCCAAAGCGGAGCGCGTTTCGTTGAACAAACCCGATTGAGCGCAGACAAAAGCATATTGGAATCGGTTGGCCGTCAAGCGGTCGGGATCATCGTATTTTTCCGCAAGGGAGCGGTTTTTTTCTATATACACAAATGCCGAATCAGCCTGAAAGTTACTGTATTCATGTATGATCCGATCGGTAATATCGTATTTCCTATCCTCGTTTGTTTCTGCTTCGGCCAGTTGTTTGAGGTAAGCTATTCGATCGGTTTTTTGTTGCATATACAGATGTCTGTTATTTATGAGATCATCCATGTGCTTCAGTAAGCTCTTGTCCGGTTGTGCGGCAGCGGTACATGCCTGTGCCGATAAAAGAAGCAGTATAACCCGAATGTAGTTGCGCATAAAAGCAGTGGTTCTAACACGTTATAAACAAAGATAAGGAAAATAATAATAAAGCCAAAACCGGCAAAATAGGCAATTCACTTCTTTATAGAATCTAAAACCTTAATTGAACCCTGAAATTAAAAGCATTGTAATTGTTTCCGGGTTTTCCTTTCTTCGGATCTGCCTCTTCCACGGTATAGGCCGGGTCGCCGTTTGTTTTATATCCGATGGCTGCCGTTCCGTCGGCATTGGCATATTTGTCGTGAGTGACGTAAGAATAGTTGCATTGAAGTTTAAGGTTTTCATTGATATAATAATTGATACCGATTGTGTACTGATCGGAAGAACCTCCTTTTACGGTATTGCCGTTCATGTCTATTCGATCGAAACGTACGGCGGGTTCCACATCGCCTTTGCGGTTTACGAACGGTTGATTAAAGGCACCGCGCGAGTTATTGTAATCTTGCTTCCCGCCGAGCAAAAGAAATGAAGATTGTATATAGAATCCGGAAAAGTTTTCGTTTCCCGCTCCGTTCCTTCGTTTTATTTTATTATGAATGTATTCGGATTGAAATTTGAACGGTCCGCAGTAGCCTGCCAGTTCCGCTCCGAGCAGCAGACTGTGGTCGGTATCGCCGATCAAACCCGTATCAAGGAATTTAATTTTATTGATGGTTGATTCCGAGGCGCTGTATCGGACGGTGTTGGGTCCGGCATCTTTTCCGACATCTGTTTTCGGGGTTCGGTAAGATGCTGCAATTCCCAGGTGTAAGCCTTTACTTTTCCGGTTGGTTTGAGGCATCCACACGGCGCGGGCGGTATAAGAATAGCCTTCGTTTTGACCTTTCTTATAATTGCTGTCCGAATTTTCTTTTTGTCCGATCATCATTGAACGTTGAAAATGCACTCCTCCGGTAAGCAGCAGTTGCCGGTTTTCAAAAACCGCTTGCATTCCCAAATGATGTCCCGGTGCAAAAGCATTGACCGCTTGAGCCCTGTTCATCAACGAAAGGTCTTTGAACGAATTCAATAAATCCATCGAAAAGGCTTCTTGGATATTGCCGGCCCGAAGGCCCGTTTCTTTAGTAAATTTATAGGTAATAAAATTGTCAAGCAATACTACATTCCCATTGGAGAAATCGATCTCGAACTTTCCTTCCAGCCGCTCACCGAAGCTAAATATACCTCCGAAAGCCAGTTGGGAAATGGTGGTTCCGTTTCCGATCTTTTGGTAATCTTCTCCCGTAAATACCCCTCCGTCGGCCGATATGCGTCCGAAGAATTTCAATTTGTATTGTTTGTTATATACAGGATACCGGTTGGATTCGGACGTGGAACCGGGTACGGAATCGATTGATTGAGAAAATACGTTCCCTGCGGCAATCAAAGCGATTACCGGTATGATGCTAATCTTTTTCATACGTTATTATTTATTTTTCTTCTGAAGATTGTATAGAAATAGGTAAGTAAGGATAACCTTGTTAAATGAACGGTACCGGCTCGGAGTTTTTCAAAGCTTAAATGAACAAAGCGAGTACCAGTACTCCGATCAATCCGATTACCGACACCAGTATTTCCATTACCGACCAGGAGCGCAGGGTGTCCTTGATGCTCAGATTGAAGTATTCTTTGAAGAGCCAGAATCCGGAATCGTTAACATGGGAGAACATCAGGCTTCCCGCGCCGAGCGATAAGACCATTAAGTTGGGATTTACTCCCGTTTGGGCTACCAGCGGCATTATTACTCCCGCGGCCGTCAGGGCTGCTACGGTAGCCGAGCCGACACAACCGCGGATGATGGCGGCTATCATCCAACCGAGGATAAGCGGATGAATGGGAAGCTCTTGCATGGCAGTAGCCAGTTGGAGACTTACGCCGCTTGTTTCCATGACTTCCTTGAATATGCCCGATCCCGCAATAATCAATAGTATGGAAGCTATGTCTTTTACGGCATCTCCATATATGCCCATTATCTCTTTCATGGACCGTCCTTGTCGAAGTCCGAGAGTATAAGTAGCTATGGCTACCGCGATAAACATTACGATCGAAGGAGCACCGACCAAAGAGAAAATACCGGAGATTTCGGTGTCCGCATTGGGAAATACATACGGAACGACTGTGACAATGATGAGTAAGAAGACGGGAAGTGTAGCACTTAGGAAGCTGTTTATTTTGCCCGGAACGGAATAAGCATTGTTTACGCTTTTCTTCTCAAACAGTTTCAACGGTCCGGTCTTTATTCCTTTCAATGTTTTGCTGTACAGCGGTCCTGCAACAATAATGGCCGGTACGGCTATAATTATGCCTAATATTAATGTTATGCCGATATTGGCTTCAAACATGGATACAAGAGCTACCGGTGAAGGATGAGGGGGAAGAAATCCGTGTGCTACCGACAGGGCTGCCAGCATGGGAAGTCCTATATATACTGCCGGGAATTTGTATTGGTAAACAATAGAAAAAATAATGGGAACAAGAAGAACAAAACCTATACCGTAAAAGAGCGGTATCCCGACAATAAATCCGGTCAACATCAATCCCCATTGGATATTTTTGGTTCCGAACAGTCCGACCATTACATCGGCTATTTTCTGTGCGGCACCGCTTTCGGCAACCAGTTTTCCCAACATGGCACCCAAGACGATAATCAGGGTCAGGTTTCCCAATATGTTGCCGATCCCTTTGTCTATTACTTTAGGAATATCTCCCGGAGATATTCCCAATAATACGCCTGCAAGGATGGAGACTGCGACAAACGACAAAAAAGCATCTATTTTGAAATAAGATATAAGTACTATTAACAACAGTAAACAAGCTATTATAATAATGAATGACATAACGAATGGTATTAAATTCAGTTGTTGGATTTTATAAATTTGAGAAGCGGTTAGTCGAGACTTTCCATATAGCCGCCTTTCATAGGTGAAACGCAGTGGCGCGTGAAAATACTCAGAATACCGTTATTGTAACGAAATGGAGGTTTTACATAATTTCTACGACGTTGGGTAAGTATCCGGTCTATTTCTTCCGGAGTTTTTTCTTCTCCGTCCGTACCGATGATGTCGATTGTACGTGCCGGGATATCAATTCGTATTAAATCTCCGTCTTTCACCAGAGCGATGGGCCCTCCTTCACTTGCTTCCGGAGAAACATGTCCTATAGCGGGTCCGCGGGTAGCGCCCGAGAAACGTCCGTCGGTGATCAGTGCGATCGATTCGGCCAATTCCGGGTCGGAAGCAATGGCTTCGGTAGTATAAAACATTTCGGGCATTCCGCTGCCTTTAGGTCCTTCGTAGCGGATGAATACGGCTTCACCCGGTTTTATTCCCTTATGTAAAACTGCGTGGAGAGCATCTTCTTCCTTGTCAAAAACACGGGCCTGAAGGGTTACTCGCATCAGTTTAGGCGATACGGCTGCGTGTTTTACTACGGCGCCTTCGGGGGCCAGATTACCCTTGAGTATGGCAATGGCACCTTCTTTACGAATGGGATTGTTGGCCGGTTTTATGATCTCTTCTTTTTTCACCTTATGAAGATCCAAGTATTTATGGCAGTTGTCATAAAAGTCGGATTTTCGTAAGTCTTCCAGGTTTTCTCCTACCGTTTTTCCGTTGACGGTCATTACATCCAAATGCAACCGGTCTTTAATTTCTTCCATAATGGCAGGCACGCCTCCGGCATACCAAAAGTATTCGCCGGGCCAATAACCGCCGGGGCGGATGTTAAGAATGTAAGGTATTCGGCGATGTATTTTATCAAACATTTCGGGAGGCAATTCAAGGCCTGTTTCATGAGCGATGGCAGGCAAATGCAGCAAACTGTTGCTTGATCCGGCGATGGCGGCATGTACCATGATTGCATTCTCAAAAGCTTTTAAGGTCAAAATATCCGCCGGGTATACCGGGTTTTCGATCAGAGCCAATGCCCGAATTCCGGCTTTTCCGGCGGCTTTTTCAAGTTCTCCCGTATGGGAAGGTATCAATGCCGTTCCCGGCAATGCCAGCCCCAATGCTTCGGCCATCACCTGCATGGTGGAAGCTGTACCCATAAATGAACAGGCACCGCAAGCAGGACAGGCATGGTGTTTATATTCCGTCAATTGTTTTTCGCTGATTTCTTTCCGTTCGAACATGGCATTGTATTTCCCGATTTGTTCTAAGGTGAGGAGGTTGGGTCCTGCTTTCATTATTCCTCCCGGGACAAATACCGCCGGCATGTTCAAACGAGCAATGGCCATGAGGTGAGCGGGAACCGATTTATCACAACCGGAAATAAATATACCGGCGTCGAAAGGAGTTGCTTTCACATGTATTTCAATCATGGCTGCCATGATATCGCGTGATACAAGGGAGTAGTTCATTCCGTCGTGTCCTTGTGCTTCACCATCGCAGATGTCTGTTACATAATAGTTGGCTGCGAAACCGCCGTTGCCATATACGGCTTTGTCGGCTTCTTTTACCAAACGGTCAAGGTGTGCGCTTCCCGGATGACTGTGTCCGAAACTGCTTTCTACAATAATTTGCGGTTTGGCCAAATCTTCGGGCTTCCGTCCGCTGCCCAACCATAATGAATCCAATTCGGGGGCCAGTTTTCTTAATTGTTGACTTTTCATGTGTTTTTTGGGGATTGATTGTTTTGTTGTAATTCTGTAAATAAATTGGAGGTATTAAAAAAAGAAGGTTATCAGCGAGACACCCGACCCGATCCGTCGCCGTTCATCAACTGTTCTACTTCCGACACTGTCACCAAGTTGTAGTCTCCCGGCACTGTATGTTTCAAACAGGAGGCGGCTACGGCAAAATCCAATGCTTTTTGGTCGTCACCCGGGTAGGTGAGAAGTCCGTATATCAGTCCGCCCATGAACGAATCGCCTCCGCCTACCCGGTCCACTATATGCGAAATATCATAACGTTGGGATTGGTAAAGCTTATCGGAATAAAGACAGCCTCCCCATGTATTGTGATTTGCATTGACGGAACCGCGCAGGGTGGTGATTACTTTTTTTGCTTTCGGAAAACGTTCCATGAGTTGGGTGCAAACCGATTCGAACAATTCCGCTTTTATATGACCATCGGTTTTGGCAGCATCAAATCCGTTCGGTTTGATTCCGAAAATCATTTCGGCATCTTCTTCATTTCCCAATATAATATCGCATCCCTTTACAAGTGCCGGCATTACTTCAGCAGGTGTTTTACCGTATTTCCATAAGTTCTTTCTGTAATTCATATCGGTAGAAACGGTTATGTTCATTTCATTGGCTTTTTCGATGGCTTCTTGGCAAGCATCCGCCGCACTTTGTGAGAGGGCCGGTGTAATGCCTGTCCAGTGGAACCATCGGGCATCTTCAAAAACTTCTTCCCAATTGATCATTCCCGGCGTAATCTCGGCCATAGCCGACCGGTTTCGGTCGTATATCACTTTAGAAGCTCGTGCAACTGCTCCCGTTTCCAGAAAATAGATACCCATTCTGTCTCCTCCGGAGATGATATGCCGGGTACCCACATTGTATTTTCTTAAATCGGAAACACACCATCGGGCGATATCGTTTTGAGGTAAGCGGGTAACAAATTCAACCGGGATTCCGTAGTTTGCAAGTGAAACGGTCACGTTGGCTTCTCCTCCGCCGAAAGAGGCATTCAAGGTAGAGGATTGAATAAACCGGTTGTATCCGGGAGTTGTGAGGCGGAGCATAATTTCGCCGAAGGTTACTGCTTTCTTGTTTTCTTGATTTGCTTTCATGGATTTGACTTTATAATTTATGAATTATTGGGGTTGTCTCGTTTGTCGAAACAAAGGTATACGGGATGTCTCTCCTTCCAATCATTGAGCCGGACATCTACCTAGATGTTTGGATTTGGATAAATAATTTAATCGATTGATAAACAAATTGATATTAAAAAAAGAAAAGACGAATAATATAGATGTGTACCTTGATCGGATTCCGGAAAAAAAGGTTTTTGGAATAAGATTTTGCTTTATTGAGAGGTTATTTGCGATGGAAAGATAATGCTTTCATCGGAGAGAATAATTATATTACTTTATTTTGGAGAAAGGTAATGAAATAAAAAGAGGAAGGTGTCTTTCTCGAAACACCTTCCTCTTAGAGCGGTATAAATAAGACCTGTTCGGTTACCGGATTATTATCAGGTCAGTTTTAAGTCTTTTAAGAATCCCGGAATCCCGTGTTCGAAGTCCACTCCGAACCGGATATCTGTTTTGGCAGCTTCCGTACGACGAATACTTCCAGTAGTAAAATCAACTGCTATCCGAGTTGATTCGGTAAGATCGAAATCGTTGAGTAATGCAGCCAGCAGTGCACTTCCGAACACGTCCCCCGTTCCGTGATAATAACCCGGAATACGATCGGACATTACATACGATATTTCGTTACCGGTACGGTTGAAGGTAGCAGCACCCAGTTCTTTATCATCGAAGAATACACCTGTCAATACAATCTTTTCCGGGCCGATATCACTCAATTTTCTCAATAAGTTATTGATGTATTCGGTGGTGTAAGGACCTTCTTTGTATTCTTCACCAATAAGCAAGGAGGCTTCGGTTATATTGGGAACGATAATATCTGCCTTTTTACACAGTTCTTTCATGCCCAATGCAAACTCCGGTTTGAATATTTTATATAATTCTCCGTTGTCGGCCATGACAGGATCTACAAGGATCAAATTGTCTTTTTCCTTGAAATCATCGAATATTTCCGATACAATATCAAGTTGTTCGAAAGAACCCAAAAAGCCCGAATACAATGCATCGAACTTGATATTTAATGATTTCCAGTGATTGATAAAAGCACGTAAATCGTCGGTAAGATCACGATAAGTATATCCTGTGATTCCTCCGGTATGAGTAGATAATACGGCTGTGGGTACTACTGCCGTTTCTATTCCGGCAGCCGACAGGATAGGAAGAGCCACAGTCAGTGAACACTTTCCGAATCCCGATATATCATGAATGGCGGCAACCCTTTTTTGATGTTTCATATGTTACTAATTAAATATATTCTTGTCTTATATAACACCGTTGACTGCCCGATTGTTAGAATTCGGCATTGTTGGGAGTTCGGGGGAAAGGAATTACATCCCGTATATTGGCCATTCCGGTAATAAAGAGAATCAAGCGTTCGAAGCCGAGCCCGAATCCCGCATGCGGCGCCGTACCGAAACGGCGGGTATCCAAATACCAATCGAGTGTTTCCTTGCTCATTTCCATTTCGTTCATTCGATTGACCAGTTTATCGTAATTTTCTTCCCGTTGAGATCCTCCTATGATTTCTCCGATTTTGGGGAACAATACATCCATCCCTCTTACGGTTTTTCCGTCATCGTTTTGTTTCATATAGAAAGATTTGATTTCTTTCGGATAATCCGTTAATATAACCGGACGTTTGAAATGTTTTTCAACCAAATACCGTTCGTGTTCCGATTGCAGGTCGGCTCCCCAATAGACCGGGAATTCAAATTTTTCTTTTGATTCTTCCAGTATCTTTACTCCTTCGGTGTAAGTCAACCGTACAAAATCATTGGTTACGACAAAATTCAGTCGATCAAGCAATTCATTATCATACATCTTACATAAGAAATCAATATCATCCTTACAATGTTCCAGAGCATAACGAATCAGGTATTTCAGAAAATCTTCTGCCAGATCCATATTCTCTTTTATTTCGTAAAATGCTACTTCCGGTTCAATCATCCAGAATTCGGCAAGGTGTCGGGGTGTATTGGAGTTTTCGGCGCGAAAAGTGGGTCCGAAAGTATAGACAGCTCCCAATGACATGGCTCCCAATTCTCCTTCCAACTGGCCCGAAACCGTCAGGTTGGTAGCCCGTCCGAAGAAATCTTCCGCATAATTTACGGCTCCTTCTTCTGTTCGGGGAGGGTTGTCGATATCCAATGTTGTGACTTGAAACAAAGCTCCTGCTCCTTCAGCATCTGATGCAGTAATGATCGGTGTATGTAAATAATAAAAACCGTTGTCGTTAAAATAGTTGTGAATGGCATAGGCCATATGGTGACGGATACGCAGAACGGCACCAAAGGTGTTTGTTCGGGGGCGCAGATGTGCAATTTCCCGCAAGAATTCCAAGGAATGACCTTTTTTCTGTAAAGGGTAAGTGGTAGGGTCTGCAGTGCCGTAGATTTCAATCTCTTCCGCTTGTATTTCGGCAGTTTGTCCTTTTCCTTGCGACTCAACCAGTAATCCGTTAACACTGATACAAGAGCCGGTAGTGATCGGTTTCAGAAAGTCTTCACCGAATTTTTCCATATCAATTACTACTTGTATGGTATTGATGGTAGAACCGTCGTTTAATGCAATAAAATTAATCTGTTTATTTCCTCTACGGGTACGAACCCATCCTTTTACATTTACGACTGTATTGAAAGCTTTACTTTGTAAAGCGTCTGCGATTTTAGTTCTACTGACAGATTTCATTTGTTTGAAGAATTAAATTAGAATTATTATA
>DAIQOU010000588.1:0-3103 GCA_036787725.1 Bacteroidales bacterium | reverse complement strand
TGCCATTATAAAACGCCGTATCGGAAATCTCTTCCGTCAATGGCGCCACCTCGACAATAACCCGGTCATGATTTAATTCAATATAATGTTGTTTATATATCTCATCCGGAGATAAAATGATATAATGGGCAGCATATCGTTTCATTTAATCAGAAACCCAACGATGAATAATAATTATAATCTTTTACGACCTGCTTCAAAAAGGATAAGTCATCTTCTCCGGGAAAAACGTTCAATACAGATTTTGTTTTTCCGGCCAGTTTTTCCAAACAATCTTCCGGAATTTCTTCATTTTTCTTCCATATAGTCAACAAATTAAAAATCAAGTCGACTTGTCCCGGAGTAAGATTCTCGGCTTGAGGATATTTAACCAGGTAATTCGCTCCAAAAGAATAAAATTCCCAATCTACCTCGGATTGTTGGGGAATTATTTTAATGACTACGGTTCCGGCAGCCAAGTCTCCCAATCGTTGATGATTTTTAGTTAAAAGAATCATCAGAATTCCGACTCCTCCGTAAAAAATCATATCTACCGGACGAAGTATCCAACGCAGAAAATATCCGCCGGGGCCGGTTGCCGTCCCATCCAAATTGGTTACTTTGATCTTCAACAATGCTTTCCCCGGCGTTTGACCTCCCATGAGCCATTCAAACAGAAAATGATAAAAAAGAATGGGAATCAGACAAAGACAAATAAATACCACCATTACAGGATTATTGGTTGCTTCAGTGAAATCCGTATCAAATAACTCATAAAAAACAGCACCGACAGCAATTCCATAAAGAATCTGAAAAACGACATCTGCCAATGATGCGCCTATCCGATGTATTACAGTGGCCGATTGATAAGCAATCTTAATATGTTGTCCGGTTACAACTTCAATAGAACTCATAAATAAGGGTCATTCAAAAACAAAAACAAATGTACACAATATAAACGGTTACGACAATAATACATTTTTATAAATAGCATTTTATTTTTAAAAAGAAAACCGATGTTTTTCTTTACGACAAACGATTATGCGTTAAAGACACTACTCATTATGCTGTCATGCAACAACAATAAAGTTGAAATTCCTGTAAACCTAATTATCCATATCATTGATTTACGATCGGTAAACAGTAATTATACAACACCATGCATTTGCATTTTTCTTCGTAAATAATTAATTTTGCGCCTAATTGATGCCTAAACCATTCATTATTGTTTTGGATTGTTTGATCAACAAGTCAAGGTAGGGTGATTGAATTAACATTACTTAATATATAATCAATTAACAATTTATGGCTACTACAGCAGATTTCAAAAACGGAATGTGTATAGAATTGGAAGGTCAATACTATTATATTTCCGAATTTTTACATGTAAAACCGGGAAAAGGTCCTGCTTTTGTTCGTACCAAACTTAAAAACGTAACTACCGGACGGGTACTTGACAAAACATTTAATGCCGGTGTAAAAGTAGATGAAGTGCGTATTGAAAGAAGACCTTACCAATATCTTTATCAAGATGATATGGGATATGTTTTCATGAATAACGAGACTTACGAACAGGTTACGATTCCAAAAGAAAACATAGTCGGAGTTGACTTTTTAAAGGAAGGAGATAATGCAGAACTGGTTATTCATGCCGAATCGGAAACGGTTCTTTTTGCTGAACTTCCGGCCCATGTTATTTTGGAAATCACTTATACCGAGCCCGGAATAAAAGGAGATACTGCTACCAATACGTTAAAACCGGCAACGGTAGAAACCGGCGCTACCGTTCGTGTTCCCCTATTTATCGAACAAGGGGAAAAAATCAAAGTGGATACACGAGACGGCTCTTATGTAGAAAGAGCAAAATAAATTATTTTTATATTATCTCTAAGAGGCTGTCTCAAAATACCAAGTATTCTTTTGAATAAGTTACGGATTGTAAGTTTCGTCTCGGGGAAAACTCGAGAGGGGTAATAGGGGTAATAGCTTACAATTCATAACCAAGCCGGGAAATACCGGGACTTTTGAGGCATTCTCTTATTTTATACCAAACCTGACATGAAATACATGGTTACAGAAAGACTCCGGATCAAAGATTTGGCCAGTGAAGATCGTCCGCGGGAGAAAATATTATTAAAAGGTCTTCATACCTTAACCGATACAGAATTATTGGCTGTCATTATCGGTTCCGGAAACAAAGAAGAAACAGCCTTGGAACTGTCTCAACGGATTTTAGAGTCTGTAGATTTTAAGCTTGATCAATTAGGTAAATACTCCATTAAACATTTGATATCACAATTTAAAGGAATCGGATTGGTAAAAGCAGTCAGTATTGCTGCGGCCATGGAATTGGGAAAAAGGCGAAAAGCCTCCGAATTGGTATATAAAGAACGGATTACAGCCAGCATTGATGTATACGAAGTTTTTCATCCGATTTTATGTGATTTGCATTATGAAGAGTTTTGGGTCATCCTTCTGAATCGTGCCAATAAAATTTTAGAAAAAGTAAAAATAAGCCAAGGTGGGATTTCCGAGACCGTAGTCGATACCCGCCTTATTATTCGGGAAGCGTTGTCAAGAGCGGCTTCCGGTATGATCCTTTGCCATAACCATCCTTCCGGAAACCGGAAACCCAGTAAAAACGATGATCAAATCACCTCTATAATCAAAAAAGGAGCCGAATTTTTCAACTTACAAGTGCTGGATCATATCATTGTATGTGACGGAACTTACTATAGTTATGCAGATGAAGGACGGATATAAATAACAAATTCCGGTCTCAGTTTAATTATCGGAAAAAGCGTACAAATTCTTCAAAAATTACATATCATTATCTACAAATACTTGCACGTAAGCAAGATGAATAGTTATGTGGAGTATAAGAAAAACTCTTAATCAGCTTTTTTGTGAAAAAATTAACAGAAGAAAATGCGAAGTAAACATGATGAAAGGAGAAACAGGTACAACTTTATTTGGAAGCGGGAGCTGATTCTTAATCGTTTTCTTACTATAATTTGAAAATGAGGGTGTATCACAATGTGATTTCACCCTCTATTTATTCAGATACCTTCTGAGAACAAATCCGAATATTCAATTCTCAGAGACTTAATTTCTATTTCGGGAC
>DAIQOU010000587.1:0-3108 GCA_036787725.1 Bacteroidales bacterium | reverse complement strand
CGTAAATATAAAAGAAATATAAACCATTTTAAATCTATCTTTGTTGTATTTATAAAAACAATATGAGCTTAATTCTTCAAATCATCATCTCCAGTATAGCTGTTTATTTTACAGCTTGGTTATTGCCCGGCGTATCGGTTAAGAGTTACGGATCTGCCATCATTACGGCTATTGTGTTGGGAATACTGAATGCCATCGTAAAACCCATTTTGCAACTTTTATCTCTTCCTCTGACAATCATCACATTAGGGCTGTTTTTATTGGTTATTAACACCATTATTATTTTATTGACCAGTTATCTTGTGGGCAGTTTTCATGTAGACAGTTTTTGGTGGGCTTTACTGTTCAGTATTATTCTGAGCATCGTAATCAGTGTTTTGGAAAGTATTGTCAAATGATTTTAATAACAATAAGGCTATTAAAAAACTCATTGAAGAGACTTTACCCCCAATGATTTGATCTTTATTCATTTATAAAAACAGATCCGGAGAGATACAACCGGCATTCTCCTGCTATTTCTACCCGTTCCCCCAAATATCGACAAGACAGATAGCCTTTCCTCGCAGATAATTGAATAGCCGATAACTCCGTTTTGCCTAATACCCTTTGCCAATACGGAATCAAGGTTGTATGAGCCGATCCGGTAACGGGATCTTCATTTACACCAACTTGCGGAGCAAAAAAGCGAGAAACAAAATCTACGTTTTCTCCTCGGGCGGTAACAATTACCCCACGCGCTTTCAACCGGGAAACAACCGTTAAATCAGGAACTAACCTTCTAATTTCTTCTTCATTATTAAATAAAAGCAAATAATCTGTTTTCCCTTTGAAAGCCGCTTGAGGGCGAATCGAAAAACCGGCTGTCAACTCGGAAGACAACGGAACTTCTTCCAACACGTCCGAAGGAAAATTCAGAGTCAACAGATTATCTTTGCGGGAAACGCTCAACGGCCCGCTCCTCAGAGAATGAAAATGAACGGTGTCGCCGGGATGATTTTCACAATTAAACAAAACAAATGCCGCAGCCAACGTAGCATGACCGCACAGATCTACTTCCACAGCCGGGGTAAACCACCTTATCTCATATTCATCTCCCTTTTTTATATAAAAAGCCGTTTCTGCCAGGTTATTTTCCATAGCTATCTGTTGCATCAGTGTTTCACTTATTTCTTTTTCCAACGGACAAACCGCTGCCGGATTTCCCGAAAACAACCGGTCGGCAAACGCATCTGCCTGATATAATCGAAGTTCCATAAAACCTAATAATTAATTGAATACTGCTGCAAATGTATAATAAATACGCGAAAATTAATCTAAAAAAGTACGAAGGAAGAAAGCTCGAGTGCGTAAAACCGGAAAAGTTCGAAAGCCTTTTCCCTGCGCGCTTTGATACTTTCGCGCTTTTACCTAACTTCGTCCCCTTCAAAAACAGATCCCGCATCGGAATATGGACCTCAAAAAAGAAATTACACATAAACCCAACGGAAAAGCATTATTTCCGTTAGCCGTATTTTTTCTATTGTATATCCTCACCTGGATATTTACGGGCGATCTCGGTAATATGCCGGTTTCTGTTGCGTTTCTGACCGCTTCGTTTGTTGCCATCATTACGACAAAAGGAAAAAAGTTTTCTCCCAAAGTTGATGTATTCTGTCGCGGAGCCGCCTCCAATACCATTCTGTTAATGATATTGATATTTATTATGGCGGGAGCATTTGCTGCCACAGCCAATGCCATGGGTGCAGTCGATGCTACTGTTAAAATGGTGCTTTATCTCCTGCCGGAAAATATGATCCCGGCCGGAATATTCCTTGCTGCCTGCTTTATATCTTTATCTATGGGAACCTCCTGCGGAACCATTGCCGCTTTGGCTCCGATTGCCGTGGGACTGCATGTCCAAACCGGAATTCCGGTTGCCGTATTGATCGGAATCGTAGTCGGCGGATCCATGTTTGGAGATAACCTTTCTTTTATTTCCGATACCACGGTTGCCGCTACCCGTACCCAAGGTTGCCGCTTACAGGATAAATTCAAAGTAAATATTCGGATCGTATTGGTCCCGGCCATAATGGTATTTCTGTTCTACATTTACCAAGGAATCGGGATCGAAGTTCCTCAACAAATTTCTGCTCGAGATGTTGAATGGATTAAAGTGTTGCCTTACCTCATCGTATTGATTACCGCTTTAGCCGGGGTAAATGTAGTGATCGTGTTGGGATTGGGAATATTATTGGCCGGAACAATCGGCCTTATCGGCGGAAGTTTTTCCGTATGGGACTGGACACATGCCATGAGCCACGGAATTGTTGCCGATATGGGAGAGTTGATTATCGTATCCTTAATGGCCGGCGGTATGTTTGAAGTAATTCGTTACAACGGCGGAATCGACTGGTTGATCCTGAAACTTACCAAAAACATTCGTTCCCGACGAAAAGCGGAAGGAAGTATAGCTGCATTGGTCGTACTCACCGATTTTTGCACGGCCAACAACACCATCGCCATTATTATTGCCGGTCCCATTGCCAAAAAGATAAGCGATAATTTTCACCTCGACAATCGTAGGATCGCCGGGTTACTCGATACTTTTTCCTGTTTTGCCCAAGCTGTGATCCCTTACGGAGCACAATTGCTCATTGCTTCGGGATTGGCCAAGATCAACCCGGTTGAAATTATTCCTTACTTGTATTATCCTTTCTTCATGGCTGTTGCCGCTATCGGAGCCATTGTATTCCAATATCCGAAAAAATATTTGCAGTCCCAACCTTCCGATCCGCGTAATTCGCAGAAAAAATAAATATTATCTGTCAGCAAAGCCCAATTCCGTTTTGCTGCAAAATAAAAAAACAAACTTCCTTTCTTTCCGCTTCCCCCGAAAAAAGATATCCGGTCCCAAAGCGGAGCACCTTCCTATTAAACATAATGAACTCAAAATCCCGGGCATAAATCCGTCTTCACGAACAGAAAGGCGAAAATAATACCGGCATTTCACACATGAACGAACGAATTTCAATCGGAGATAACTTGTTCCGTTACATAAAATCGGAGATATTAACTTTATATTAATCGGGATGGAATAATAGAATTGCTCCTTTCTGAAGGAACAGATAC
>DAIQOU010000586.1:0-3112 GCA_036787725.1 Bacteroidales bacterium | reverse complement strand
TTTTTCTTTCAATATATTGTTTAGTTTTTCGGGGAATTCGGCATTTGTTTTTCTCAACTCGACTAATTCAGACTCTGCATTTTTTATTTCTGATTCCCGTGCTGAAATTTCTTGTTCAAACGAAGCTTTTTTATCAATAAGTTCTTTCTCCAGCAATTCTTTTTTGCTATTATAGCCGTCTTCATCTTTTTGACGTGTTATTTTCAGATTATACCGATACTCTTCCTCTTCTCTTTTTCTGCGTTTTGCCAATTCATCCAGATACTCTTTTTCTGCAGTTTTTTGATTTGCTTTTTCCTGTTCCCACTGCGCTTTTTTATCGGAAATTTCTTTAGAAAAGGCTTCTTCTTTCTCTTTCATCATTTTCTCGAAACTTTCTTTCTTTTCTTTTTGAGCCAAAAGCATGGCAGCAAGGGAATCCGTATTTGTTTTTAAAGAGTATAATTCTTCCAGTGTTTGTTTTTCAACAGCAATTGCAGTCCTTATTTCTTCCAGCTTTTTGAATTCTTCGGACAGTTGTTGATTTACTTCCTCAATCGAGTTGTTAAAAAGAGATTTAAGGTCAACCATACTCTTTGCAATTCCTTCCATTGTTATTCCTGTTACCTTTTCTACGATTTCTTTTTTTCTTTTCTCTTCCTGTACTTGTTTGGGAACATCTGCCTTTGCTTGTTGTACATTTTTCAATAACGTTTCATAAGCTTCCAATATTTCCGCTTTTGTGTTTTTAGTGGATAATTGTATTTCCATATTATAATAATGAATTGAATGTTTTCGACAAAATTATAAGAATAAATGATCGGAAAGGTCGGATAGTTCCGATTCATTGGAGTATTTTACAAAGCAAATAGAAAAAGGGATTTTGTAAATAAACCCCTTTTCTAATTAATTATCAGTCTTGTTGATGCTCATAATCAAAAGCAGTCATTAGATCTATTAATTTTTGTTCTGCTTTTTCTATTGCATCGGCACTTTCATTTACGGTTACTATATAACCCGAACACGGTAGGGTTACGAAAACATCGGCGCCGGCTGTTTCATCAATAATGGGTTTGGCCTTGGGTCTTTCGCTCTCTTCTATGAGTTTTGCCCGGATAGCGCCTGCCAGTGTATTGGCATTGGCGCTGATGGCAATGGCCAGTGTTTCCATAAGGCTGAACGTTCTTGCTTGATTGGAAGTAATTCTCCAATTCAACAAGGCATTAGCTAAAGCCGGAATTACTTTTTCACGTTCTTCTCGAGGCAATACCAAACATTTCCCGAATACATTTTCGCTTTCGATCCAACCCAATTCTTTTAACTCTTCGATTTTTTCTTTGGATAGTTCCGGTTCGTGTTGATTGACAGATACACAAAATAGAGTTCGTAAATCGATGGCAATATCATAAACAAATAAACCTTGGGTTCTTGCATTATCGGGAATCCAGTTTCTACGAGGTAGCGTTCTGTTGTTTTCGGATAAAAACGCTTCAATTTCTTCTTCAGTCAGCAGTTTATCTCCCAATCTTACATTCACGGGATTATTGTCAGGTTTGTCGCTTCGGTCAAAAGTCAGGTTTTCTTTGTCGACTCCGGCTAATAACGGATGTAGAGGTCTCATCGCCGAAATAGATAGCGGACTTCTCCTTTTTACGGTAATACCATCACCTGCTCGCATCCAACCGCCCAATAACTGATCGATATAAGTAGGGTCACACGGAGACCATGGTTCTTTATTTTCCAACTCTTTTTTTGCTGTTATACTGTAATTAAAAGTAATGGGAGCCATGGGAACATTCAGGTTGGATGTCAATGTATCCAATATAGAACGTTTTACCTGCTGACCGCTTGAAAAAGCAACTACTCGGTTAAATTGAGGATCAAAATAAGTTTTTTGTCCGTCTTGTACACAGAAAACTGTATGTTCGGCGTGTTTTAATACTCTTAAATAAATGTATGGATTCATAGTGTTTTTATTTTTTATTTTCTACTGCGTATTGAAATCTAATTAATGTAAGGAAATAAGGAACATTGTCAACCGGCATCAGATTTATTAACCGGGCTATTTCGGTCAAAGGGTCGATATCCGGATGATTCTCAACAATGACAGTCAATCTGTCTATGAATTGTTTTTTACTGCCGGAGGTTAATAAGTTTGTAACTTCCTGACTTTTTACTTTTTTCGCTTTACTGTCGCTTTTGGAATATTCATTGAGAATTACGGCAAACTCTTGTGCTTTATCCCATAATTGTTCGTTGTTTAACATAGCTAATAACCAGATTTGATATGTGTAAAAATTAATCTTTTTTTCTTCATCTTGATCGTTGAATTTAGGGATGACTCCCTTTTCCAGACAATCCCGGAATCCTTTCGGTTCCAATGCATTTACACCGATTGCTCCCATTTGACAGGCTTTTGTAAATCCCATGGCGGTTCCGAATAATGACTTGACCCGGTCGTCGTCGGTTGTGCCGAAGTATTTTTCGAATAATTGATAAGGATACCTGATTTTGGGAAGTTCAAAAGGAATGAAACCGATTGTTATGTTTGTTTGTCCCAAACTGTATACATAAGCTGTCTCTATTTTATTGGAATAACGGGTGGCAATACCGAACAATACTTTTGTCCAAGATTGGGTTGCCACCTCCATTCCCCCGTCTTTCATGGGAGAAAAAGGGCTGAAAGAAGCCGTAGGATATAACGGATCATAAGCGCTTCCATATCGATGGGCTATCCATTGTCCGTTCCAGGTATTGATTTGATTTCCTCTCAGTTGAGGGGTATTATTCAAGTGTTTCCTGTACAATTCCCACCCTTCGTATACATCCAATAATATTTGTTTATTATCAAATAAGAGAGATAAACCGCTTTGAACCCCGGCTCCCAAGCCGCTCCCGATCCAAGACAAATACACCTCTTCTTTTTTTAACGGTAAATCCAAATTCGTAATTTGTCCGGAAGTGGTAGCGACGGGATCTAATGAGGGGAATCCGATGGCAATACTGGCATCTGCCGGCTCATTTTCTATTTTTGTTATGGTCTTATTAAAGCGTTCTTCTTTTACTTCTTTTGTTTCATAAGGAATAAGCCCTTTACGCATTTTATCCCAACTGATCTTCGGATTCTCCAATG
>DAIQOU010000585.1:0-3116 GCA_036787725.1 Bacteroidales bacterium | reverse complement strand
GAAGTTGCAAGTTGCAGCAAAACGGAAACGCATTTTGCAGCAAAATGAAAATACCTGTCTGTATAACCCGAAATACCCGCAATCGCAAAATAATCGACCGATAAACGAATACGGGCTAATCCGGAGAATACAGATACCTGCAGGTATTTATCTCGGATTAAACGCAATGTCATTAAGTTAAGGAAAAACGCTTAAAAGGATACCGATATTATGCCGGAAAGGACAAGTCGTATTTCTCGGCAGCAGCCTACGGCTGCCAACGGTCCGTGTTAACCGAAAGAAGGAAAAAGACGCAATCGGTTTCAACCGTTTCTAATTTATCGATGCTCTCTAACCCTGACAGTTGAAGGCATAGACACAGACGCGACCAAGTCTCAATCGTTTCTAATTTATCGATGCTCTCTAACGGAAGAGACTCCGAGTGATCAAGGAGCCAAGAGGTCTCAATCGTTTCTAATTTATCGATGCTCTCTAACCCGTTGTTTTTATATTTATTTATCTGTCAATATTTTAACCTCCTTTTTCTCCGCTGCAATATGGCCTTTTTTGTCATTGTCCTCCAAAAGCGGTGTTTTTATTGCTTATGCGCATTTTCCTTAAATACCATCAACGAATTCCGGTGAATGATCCGGATTTGTATTGTTCGGAAGGGTATGTGTCGGAATAAACAAGTTGTCGATGTCCGGTCATCGGGATTTTGCCCGGACATTGATAATATGCTTAATTGTCTCGTTTACACTATTTCAAAGAACCGGTATCTTGTTAGAGGAAGTAAAGATATAACATTTCAGTCGGATCGACAACGGAATCGGCCCGAAACTTTAACAAAACTTATTCATATAAAGATAATTATCTCCGATTCCTTTTTCATGGCTTGGGTTACCAACTGTTTTTTGGCTTTTGCCCCACCCCTTTTCCCTTTCGCTCAAAATTTCCACCCCTTTATTCGTTGTTGTTCGTCCCATAATTGTTTGTATAATCCTTGCCGGGAAATCAATTCGTCATGAATGCCTTCTTCCCGGACGGAACCTTTTTCCAACACAATGATTTTATCGGCTTTGCAGATTGTATTCAGGCGATGGGCTATCACCACTACGGTTTTATTTCGTACCAGATCATTGATTGCTTGTTGGATGTATATTTCGTTTTCCGGGTCCAGAGAAGCGGTAGCTTCGTCAAGCAATACGATCGGAGCATCTTTCAGAATTGCGCGGGCGACGGAAATACGTTGTTTTTCTCCGCCGGATAAGGTGCTTCCCCCCTCGCCCACCAATGTGGCGTATTTTTCGGGCATCGCTTCTATAAAATCGTGACATCGGGCTGCCTTGGCGGCTGTCATTATTTCTTCGCGGGTAGCATTTTCTTTTCCGATTCGTATATTATTATATATGGTATCATTGAATAAATACACATCCTGAAAGACAATGGAAACAAAAGACATCAGGTCATCTTCGGGAACCGATTTGATGTTTTTTCCTCCGATCTTGATCTCCCCCTGATCTGCATCCCAAAAACGAGCAATGAGGCGGGTAAGTGTGGTCTTGCCCGATCCGGAGGGCCCGACCAGCGCCGTCAGCTTTTTAGCCGGAATAATCGTATTTAAGTTATTAATAACCGGAATGTTATTATACTTAAAATGTACATTCTTAAATTCAATATCAAATTGTTCCGGAAGATTTCCCGGTTCTCCTTGCGGCAACAGAGGGGTATTCCGCAAGGCTTCTATTCGTTCCACTCCCAATTGCATGTAATTCATTTCGGCCATGAACATCAACGCATGTATCAACGGTTGATAAATGTGAACTCCGAGTATCAGAAACATGACATACACCGGTAAGCTTACTTGAACTTCAAGTAAAAAGGAAAAACCTGATAATATAATTAAAACAAAACCGCCATTGAGAATTACCGAAGCAATTAATAAAATAGGTGCCGGAACGGCTTCTACTTTGATACTTTGGTTTTTCAGTTCACGAAAAGATTTTTCCAGTCGTTCGAACTTGGTTCCTCCCAAATTGAATGCCTTGATCAGTTTAATTCCTTGAATGTACTCAATCATACGGGAAGAGGCTTGTATTTTGATTCGTTGATGTTTTCCTCCTACTTTACTCATGATCCAACGGGTCAAACGAGTGAACGGTAAAGCCAACGGAATGACTAAAGCGGCGGCTAATGCCAGTTTCCAATTAAAAAAGGCTAAGGTTGCCAATAAGACCAACGGCATGGTAATGGCGCCGAAAAACTGAGGTACCAAGTGCGTAGTCATCATTTCTATGTTGGCGTAATCCGTTACGATATATGCCCCGATGTCTCCCGGATCTTTACTGTTATAAAAACCCATAGGCAGTTTACGGAGGTGATCGGCTATATTTTTTCGTCCGTCTGCGCAAATCGAATAGCCGTCTTCATAAGAGGCGAAGTAAGACTTTCGGTTGACAAAATACATGATGAAAAAAGCGATGAGCAGGCCTCCGCACGCCCAACCGATTTTACAACTATCCAATGGTGAGCCGGGATATTGCACCGGTTTGAACAATTCCCATATAATATATAAGGTAATGCCGTAAGGAGCTCCCCGGAAAAAATATTCAAGCATGGTCCATATAATCATCGGACGCAATCGGTTGGGTTCTCCCAATGTGGCGGAATTAAGTATGGCTTTAAAGTTCATAGTGTATAATTTTATTGTCGAAAACGATTAGTTATTATTGATGGTCCATTCTCTCGATTGAGCATATATTTCCCACATGGAAGCATATCGGCCTTGCAAAGCCAACAATTCTTCCTGTTTTCCTCTTTCGACAATTGTTCCGTTTTCTATCATTAATATTTGATCGGCATTGGTGATGGTACTCAATCGATGAGCAATGACCAAGACGGTTTTATTTTTAATCAAATAAGAAAAAGATTCCAATATTTTCCCTTCGTTCTCGGGATCGGCATAAGCCGTTGCTTCATCCAGCAATATGACCGGAGCGTCTTTTAATATGGCCCGAGCCAAAGCGATGCGTTGCTGTTCTCCTCCCGAAAGATAAGTTCCCCCCTCTCCTACAAGGGTTTGATATCCGTTTTCGAGTCTTTCGATGAATTCGTGACACCGGGCTGCCTTGGCTGCT
>DAIQOU010000584.1:0-3119 GCA_036787725.1 Bacteroidales bacterium | reverse complement strand
GGGTATTTTCATTTTGCTGCAAAATGCGTTTTCGTTTTGCTGCAACTTGCAACTTTGTTTTGCAGCAAACCGGTAGTAGTATTTTGCGGCAAAATGAATTCGTGTTTTGCTGCAATTTGAATTTGCATTTTGCAGCAAAACGAAGTTACCGCTTACGCGAGTTCGGAAAATGCTTTCGAAATACCGTTGAACGGGTTGTTCAGGCATAGTCTTATTTTTTTGCTAACCGGCTTTTTTGCGACGCCGTATTATGACGGTTTAGCCTTTTGTCTTTGTTTCGTCATTCCGTATTGCCTGCCGTGGGCCGGCGAAGCGCAACCCACGGTAATACATAATATAGCCGGTGCGTGCCTTTCACTCATACCAAACTTACAAACCGAAACTTATTTAAAGAACAGCCGGCCTCTTTTTTGAAAAACCAACCGAGCTCAACTATTGTCCGGTTCATCGGAGGTAATCGCAGATATAAGGTTTCAAAAAGTACTAAACGGTCTTTTTTTATTATTTTTGTCGAATGATTCGGCCGGGATGGGGTCTTGTATTACACAAAATAATAAATATCAATGAAATGAATCGGATACTGCTCTACCTTCTGTTTGGTTTTATTTTCTTTACGGGTGCATTGCCGGGATATGCCCAATTTTTGGGATTGGGTTGGCAAACGGGTTCGGGAGAGAAAGATCAGTTTGCGGCTCATCTTTCTTTGCCATATGTGAGTTTAAGCAAGAAAATGAATGCCGGCAGTTTGAATTTTGATCATCGTGTCAGTTACATCTTCGGGGGAGGAGTGGAGTATACCACTTCAGGATCGAAAGTGTCGGGATTGAATGTCAAACCGTTGTCATTGGCCGTAATTCCGACTTTTACGGATCGTTATCCTTTCACCTTGGCGTTGAAAGCAGACGCCGGTTATAATTTTAACCTCACCCACGGAAACAGCGGAATGATTCTTTCTCCCGCTTTGTATTTGGACTACAAACTGTTTTTCGTTTCGGCCGGATATGATTATAATGCTTTTCATAACGAAGGACAATTCAATGTGCGGGTAGGAATCGGCATCACTTGGGGATTGGTCAAGTCTCTTCATTAAGTCCCTTTGCACGGATACAATCAGTTTTCTCTGAATATTCGCTAAAATTTTATTCAACTGCCGGGATAAACCTGTTATAACGGGTTCAAAATTCAGGAGAGCTTCTTTATTTAAATCAATTCAATGTTTTTTTATTCCGGTATGCGGTTATCGGAATAATAGAGGAGTGCCGGGTTAATTCTTTCGTCGTATCAAACTAATATTTCTATCGCGATAATTTAATATTCGCACGGCGGTAAATTAATCTTGGGAAGTACTTCCCGATTAAACCGGAAGTACTTGCTGTCATAACCGGAAGTACATGCCATCGAATCGGGAAGTACTTCCCGGTATTTCTCGTAGAGATGAGAACACAAAGGATATTAAAGCAAACTTACTTATTTTTAAGAACATAATCAAGTTTAATTTGACTTTTCGGAAGAAAGATTATTTTCTTTAATTGCCGGTGATTTTTGTAAGTGCAGTTGTATTTATGGATAGAAAAAAGACCTGCTAAAAAAGCGGTTGTCTCAAAATGCCCTTTATTTCCCGGGGTGATTACGAATTGCAAGTAATTACCCCGGAGGGGTAAAATCCGGATAACCCCGAGTGCAACTCGGGGCAGTAAGACGCCAACGCGAAATGAACCTCGAAGCGGGTTCAACCTCTTCAGGGTTAAGACAAGTATTCAACTAAATAAAGAGGATGTCTTAAAATAGAAATTAAGTCCCTGAGAATTGAATATTTGGATTTACTCCCGGATAGGTGTCCGAATAAAGAGAGGGTGAAATCACATTGTGATACACCCTCTTGAAATGAAGACAGTAAATCTCCTGTTATTTAATCTTTTTTGATTGTTTTGAAAACCGATTCCCCGGAAGGAGTAATTACTTTGATGATGTAAATTCCGGCCGGGAATGTTCCCATATTGATGCAATCTACATCTGTTTCTTCTTTAATTACATTTCCGCCGATTCCGTAAATAGTGATTTTCTTTATCGGTTCGGATGCATTCACCCGCAATATGTCTTTTACCGGGTTGGGAGATACCGAAATTTCAACGGATAGTTGATTCTCATCAATACCCGTAGCCGAACGGAAGCCCCAATCATAGTCTACAGCCACCGGCAAACGGTCCATGAGTTGGGTGCCGGCAGGGCGTTCTACCCAAATGACTTGTGGAGGGGCATACATCTTATAAGGCATAATGACATAGTTATCCGGATATACATTATAGGAAATAAGGCAGGTGTATATCTTTCCGGTAACGGATTGAGTAATATCTTCCACCAGATTGCCTTGCAAGTCAAATAATCCCATCCGTACCTCGCTTGTATTGGGAACGTTGACTACCACTTTAAAAGGAATATCGATATATACTCCGTAAAAATTCTTCTGTGAAGAATTAAGTACCAAATGACTTGAAAGCAGTTCTTCCGAAATCAATGAAGAATAACCGGAAGATGAGATTACGGCAAAGGGAAGTTTATCTATTAAATAGCTGTTTTCCGGTCGTTCCACTAAATAAGCAGCTCCGGCTTCCAAGCGGTAAGGTTGGATCATATAGTTTCCGGGAAGACTCCATGTAACTTGACATGTATAAACATCGTTATTACGGGAAACCGTAAGGTCTTCCACCCACGTACCGTTTGTTTTATACAGTCCGATGCGTAACAGGTCGGGGTCTCCGTTATAAGGAGCTTGCACTTTAAACGTTTGTCCGGGTTGTGCCATATAGTAATCCTGTTGCGGGCTTTGCACCAAGGCCAAATGATTGGTCAATACAATTGAAGGTGCTTCCGTGATGTTTACAATATACATAAGGGTCAGCCCCGGAAAAGTGGCATTGGTCATAAAGCAGAAAAGGCGTTGGTTTTCCCAAGCTCTTCCCGGAATAAATTTTCCCAATGTATCGGTTTCCGGATAAATAGGATTACCGGATTGATCATACCATTGGAAATTGGTAACATTACCGTTTATGATTGCCTGGTCGCTCAGATCAATCGGGGTATTGGCAGGCACTTCTCCTCCCCGAATTGTATCTTGCGGA
>DAIQOU010000583.1:0-3128 GCA_036787725.1 Bacteroidales bacterium | reverse complement strand
CGAAAGAGAAAAGAAAACGGCACTTTCCTTTCGAGCCTTCGCGCTTTTACGCCTTCACTCTCCTAAAACCGGGCAGATAAGCTGAATCCCAGTCCTTCTTTCGAGCCGAAAGGCATTAAAAGAGCCCGATCCAAGGGAGTATTTTTATACCATTTTCTAATCTCGGGATAAAGCCAATAAGCAGCTTTTGTCCCTACGATTCCGAATCCGGCTCCAACCAATACATCGGAAAACCAATGTTTGTTATTACAAATCCGAAGAACACCGGTACAAGTCGCCACCCCATAGCCGGCCATTCCCAACCAAAATGATTGGTCTTTATATTCCTGCCACATAAACTCTGCTCCGACAAAAGCGCTCGCTGTATGGAAAGAAGGAAAAGAATCATCCCCTTTCCCATCCGGACGTCGTGTAGAGATCGTATTTTTCATCAAATAAGTCGGCCCCAGAGCGAGCACTGCAGCCGTTCCCAGAATCACCGAACGATCAATAAAATTATGTTTTCCCTTCACTCCCGACCAATTCAACACATATACTGTTGCCGGGGCTACAAAAGGTAAAAAATCATCTACATGAGTTTTTTGTTTGTCCCAACTTATATTATCCCGGATTTCTTTATCGATGGAATTCTCGATGGAAAGCAAAGTTCCGGCTGTAATCAAAGCTGCCGGAAGAATTAATTGAGGCATGGAAAAAGTCACACCTTCTTTGGTTTCGGGAAAAGCCGTCTCCATAAAAACCGAATCATTCTCGGATTGAGCCCATAATAAATAAGGGATTAATAAGAATAAAAAGACCCACTTTTTCATATTAATTCTAACAAATAAGGAATAAAAATAATACAACCGGCAATAACAGATATAATGGCTCCCAACATAACGGCTCCTGCAGCAACATCTTTGACCTTTTTGATCAAAGGTTGATATTCGGGAGAAACATAATCACATACATATTCAATGCTCGTATTGATAGTTTCCATACACAATATAATGGCGATAAACAATAATACAATCAACCATTCTGTTGTTGTTACTTTAAAAAAGAAACACGCAACAACAGCCAGTATGGCGATACACAGATGAGTTCTGAAATTACGTTCATTGGCAAATACGGTTTTAATCCCTGTAAAAGCGGCAGCAAAACTTTTTAGTTGAGAAAAATTTTTATCCTTGGGATGACTCATGTTTCACTTTATTTATTTTGCAAAGATAAAGAATGCGCTACGATTGACATTCTGTTTGCGGCTTATTTATTTTTTTGCAGACATACCCGACTCCCAAAGCCAGTAAAGTACCGCTGACCAAATCCGGGAACAAATGTCGGCGGAGTTGAATAATCGACAAGCATACCAGCAATCCCCAAACTATAAATACAAAAGACCGATAAGGATACTTTTTATCCAACATTGCCCACACACTTAATACGGTCAATGCTGCATGTAAGGAAGGAAAACAATTCCGGGGCGTATCTGTTTTCATTAAGCGTTCCAATAAATAAGAACTCCAACTTTGTCCCAAATCTACGGGATACTCCATAGTGGTAGGAAATACCAGATAACAAATACCGGCAGCAACGGCAATAAACACCATCGAAAGGGATAACCAACGCAACCGATGAAAAGGACAAAACAAATAGGCACAGGGAATAATTAAAAAAAAGGATAAATAAGGCCAGACTGCATGCGGAGTGAAAGGAATAGCATGATCTACCCAAGTAGGAGATAGCAAGAATCCTTCCCATTCAAACAAGGCCGTCAACAGATAAACCAAGCCAACCGAACCCCATCCCAACACCATATAACGAACCCGAGATCTCATATTTTACTTATTTAGACGAATGATACGACGACGTTTCTTGTCAAAAGAAGGATCGAAAACCGATCGGCTTTCCAACTCCCAATGTAATCCGGACACGTCCACCCCTTGCTTATCAAAATAATTATTCAATGCAACCGAACAGTTTTCCAATGTTTGAATATCACATCCCGCTATCAGTTTTAATCGGGCAGGCCCGGTTTGAATTAAACGGTAATCACATTCTAAGGGTAATGAATTGGCTATAATACGGCTGCAAGGATCTGCAAAAACAGTTTTTTCATTTCCGTCTTTATCAAGCAACACCGGTTGATCGTCATGACGTCCTTCTATCCGATCAATGGCTAAACAACACGAACCGCAAGGACAAGGCTCCTCCCGCTTGATCAAAATATCATCTAATTGATAACGCACAATCGGTTGAGTGGAACGGGTAAAATCCGTTATGATCGGAATAAAACGCCGTTCATCCAGCTTTTTTTGTTCAAACAATACAAACTCTTCATTCAGGTGTAAGGTTCCGTGGGAGCAAGTAGTGCCTAAGAACCCCTCTGTAGCCTGATATATCTCTCCCCAATCCGGAAAGACTTCATTCAGCAATTCCCGATCTTGCGGTTCCAATACCTCTGCAACAGAAATTACTTTATGAGGATGAATGTTCAAACTGCCTTCCTTTTTCAGCAGCGTAATGGCTCTCAGTACTTGGGCCGGAGCAACCACAAGTGTAGGTCGATAATGAACCAACCGCTCGATCTGCCGATCAAAATCGGCCAATAAATCAAAAAACTCAAAACTGAGCCAACGGTTATTAACACTATGATATAAATTATTATCGGCCCGTAAAAAAAGGGCGATTCTTTCACCGGAGAATAATCCCCGAGGCAATACTTTTGCCAACATTGTCCCGGCCCATACCTGTTGTTCTCTCGGATCGGTAACGAATAATCCCCGTTGTCCCGAAGTTCCCGATGACAACCCTACACTATATTTTCCTACTTTGGGGGTAAAATTGCGGGACTGTTCGCTTTGCAAAGCACATTCCAGCAATTGACTCTTGGAAAGCCCGGCCGTATTCATTTGATCAAAATGCGTCATCATGATCTTTTTATTCATCAACGGCCATTGGTGAAAAGGCAAATCCAAATAAGAGTGAAAGTAAGGACTCTTTTCCAGTACCGTTCTCTTAAACCGGGAAAACCGCTTTTGTTGGTACTCTTCCAACAATTCCCGGTCTTGAAATTTTAACCGGCGGGCTCTCCGGTAATAATAAAGTGTTTTCAGCAATTTCATAGCTTATTCTTCATGACTTAACCG
>DAIQOU010000104.1:0-11552 GCA_036787725.1 Bacteroidales bacterium | reverse complement strand
GATTCCGGTATAAATTCTTTTATCTTTTCATTGATATCATTCAAATAATATTGTTCGGGAGAAAAACGCAACGAGATTTCCCGCGTCAACAATCCGGTCCCGCATCCCACTTCCAATATTCGTGAAGGATTTCCTTTATACAAACGATCTACCAAACCGGCCAAACGGGAAACAATCATCCGTTGAGCAGTGGCATGCTCATCATAAGTGGCAATGCTTCTTTCAAATTTAGTCTTTACAGATCTGTAATCCGGTTCGTTCATATGATATATTGTCTTATCACCATATCAAAATCAATATAATGCTCTCCTTTTACCACCTGTCCGACATCGCCCCATGCGGCTTTCATATGCCGGAAAGGCACTATTTTATCCGAATCCGAAATCAAGGCCAAATCCCACGCACTCTTTATATCGGTATCGCATTGGAACAATTCGGCTAAATAAATCAATTCATTCCGCTGATCTTCGACCGAACGTACCGGCAATTTCTCCTTCACATCCTTGTAAGCAGCAGCTCCGCCAAAAACTCGCAGATAAAACTTTTCCCGGCTTTGCTCACTAAAGTTCAAGAGTGTTGCCCGAAAAATCCGCTCGGGAATTCCATACTCATCATGTATCGGATATAAAGTCCCGTTTATCGCTATTCGTTTTACAATATTATGTCGATCGTTGCAATAACGATTTGCCATAAATACCCCATATGACCAAGCTACGACAACTATTTCCCGGTAAGGACGAGTATATTCTTCCAATTCATTTCCGGGAGTTGCATAATCATACACCAACAGTAAATCATAAGTGGAACTGTCTATCCCCCGGATGATTCGTTCATCAAAACCCCAACCGTTAAAAATCAGTATCAAACGGTCGTTTTCTTTCTTTTTTTTATGCCAATAAAGTTTCATAGATTTTATCCAATTGCGTATCGGTTAATGCAGCCGTAAGTGAAAAACGGATCCTTGATTTTCCTTTGGGAACTGACGGATAACGCACCGGCATCGCCCAAATACCGGCAGATTGCAATCGTTTTGCCATCCGGATACTTTTCTCGTTTTCACCCAACAGCAAAGGTACGATCTGCGTATCTCCCAGCAAATTAAAACCGGATAAACGTTCCCGGAAGCCTCTTACTGTACGATTCAACGATTCTCGTTCTTCTTTCATCTCCGGAATCTTTTTCATTAAAAAAAGAGTCCACAGTATATTAATCGGAGGGGTTGCTGTCGTAAAAATCAACGAACGAGAGGTATTGACCAGCCATTCCCGCGTTATCTTATCGCAAACGACAAAAGCTCCTTCCGAAGCCACCGCTTTTCCCAATGTACACATAATCAAATCCACCCGGTCGATTAAACCGTATTCCTCTACTAATCCCAATCCTTTTTCTCCTCTCACACCTACGGCATGTGCCTCATCGACGTACAAAACAAAATTGTATTTGTTTTTCAATTCAATCAACGTGTGCAATTCAGCACAATCTCCATCCATACTGAAAATACTTTCAGTTACCACAAAAACAGAACGATACTTCCCTTCTGCCCTCTTAAGCAACCGTTCCAAATCTGCATAATCATTATGCTTATACCGCATGCGTTCGCAGGCACAAAGTTTTAGTCCGTCAATGATGCTGGCATGTACCAATTTGTCCGCCAAAATCAGATCTTCCTTTTGTGTCAATGCAGGCAAAATACCGATATTGGCATGATAACCCGAATTATACAACAAGCAAGACTTTCCGTATAATCCTCCGATGTATTCTTCCAATTCTTCTGTACAAGGAGCGTTTCCGGTCAATAACCGGGAAGAACTCGCACTCATGAGAAAACGGTCGGTATCTAATGAATGAATAAATTCCTTTTGCCAATCCGACTTACCCGAAATACCCAAATAATCATTGGAAGAAAGATTGAGGTAAGTATCTCCGCGATATTCAAGCAAAGCTCCTTTCTGCTCTATCGGCTTCAACTCTCGGAATAAGCCTTCCTGTCGAAGTAAATCCAGTTTATGTTGCATACTTTTCAAGTGCGGCTAACATTCCACGGGTCAACCGGGTTAATTCTTCTTCCTTAATTATAAAAGGCGGCATAATATACACTAATTTCCCGAACGGACGTATCCATACTCCTTCCTCCACAAATAATCCCTGTATTCTTTTCAAGTCTACCGGCTCTTTCATTTCAATTACTCCAATAGCTCCCAATACCCGCACTTCTTCCACGAAGGACAGATCAGCTGCCGGACTCAATTCGTATTTTAATTGACCTTCAATCCTCTTCACACTTTCCAATACCGGACCTTTCTTTACCAATTCCAAACTTGCATTGGCGGCCGCGCAAGCCAAGGGATTTCCCATAAAGGTAGGACCATGCATAAACACACCCGGATTCCCGGAAGAGATGGCTGCTGCCGTTTTGCGAGTTGTCAACGTCGCTGCCAGCGAAAGGTATCCCCCGGTCAACGCTTTTCCGACACACATGATATCGGGAATTATCTCGGCCCATTCGCAAGCAAACATTTTGCCTGTACGACCGAATCCGGTGGCTATTTCGTCTGCTATCAATAAAATATCGTAGTGTTTACACAACCGGGACAACCCCTTTAAATATTCGGGATGATAAAACCGCATCCCTCCGGCTCCCTGAACGATCGGCTCAATAATAAAGGCTGCAATTTCCCGATGCCGGGTTTCAAAAAGCATACGTACCTCTTCCAACTCTTCGGAATTCCATTCCTCTCCAAATTTAACTTGCGGCATCGTAACAAAGAACTGAACGGGAAGACGATTATTAAAGATGGAATGCATCCCCGTGACGGGATCACATACAGACATGGTATGCCAAGTATCTCCATGATAACCGGAACGAGCCGTTGCAAATTTACATTTCTCGGGACACCCGGAGGCATGCCAATATTGTAATGCCATCTTCAAAGCCACTTCCACTGCTACCGAACCGGAATCACTGAAAAACACATGTTCCAAAGGTTCGGGAACCAACTCCTTTAATTTCAGAGTCAGCTCAATGGCAGGTTCATGCGTTAATCCGCCAAACATGACATGGCTCATCTTTTCGAGTTGATCCTTTATTGCGCTATTGATAAATTCATTATTATACCCGTGAATCACAGCCCACCAGGAAGACATTCCGTCAATCAGTTCTCTTCCGTCGGCTAAACGAATCTTCACACCTTTCGCGGATTCCACCGGATAACAAGGCAACGGGTCCAACGCAGATGTATACGGATGCCAAACAGACTCCCGGTCAACTTTCAACAGGTACTCCCAATGTTCTTTCAAGTTCATATCCCAATTGTTTAAACATTTTAAAATCCTCTTCTATTCCCGATCCCACCGTAGTCAGCATATCTCCCACCAACGATGCGCTTATCCCGCATTTCAACGCTTTCTCTTGTATATGTTTGATTTGCATTCTTCCTCCGGCAAACCGGATATCGGCCTCGGGATTTACAATGCGGAAAATGGCAAATGCCGTCAGTATCTCTTCATCCGTCAAAGGAGCTGTTTCTTCCAACGGAGTGCCCGGTATGGGATTCAAAATATTTACCGGAATGGAATCTGCTTTTAATTGTTGTAACAAAACAGCCATCTCGACACGTTGTGCACGACTCTCCCCCATCCCGATAATTCCTCCCGAACAGATCTCCATTCCTACTTCTCGGGCGGCTTCAATGGTTTGAATTTTGTCTTCCATGGTATGTGTGGTACATAATTGAGAGAAAAAAGAAGGAGCAGTTTCTATATTGCAATGATAGCGTGTTACTCCGGCTGTTGCCAATTGTTGAAGATCAGATACGGACAATAATCCCAACGAAGCACATAATCCCAACCGAGGTGTTTTCTCCCTCAGATGACTGTATATACAACTCAATTGATCCAACTCGCGTTTGGAAACATTTCGTCCGCTTGTCACCAATGAAAATCGATTCACATTCCACGATTGCGCAATGCCGGCTTCCTGCAAAGCCCGGTCCGGATCGACCAACTTATATATAGGAATACGGGTTTTATGATGTCGCGATTGAGAACACCATTTACAATTTTCGGAACAAGCTCCCGATTTGGCATTCATGATCATACAGGTAGAAATACGACGGCTTTTGAAGTGCGTTCTTAAATCGTCAGCCAATGCAAAAAGTGCTTCCGGAGGAAGCAAATACAAGTCCATCGCTTCTTCATAAGAGATACGATATCCCTCAATGATCTTCTGTTTTGTTTTGTTGATGTCTTTCCACAACATATTTATTTGTTTTGATGGTTTATTCCGGGCTTATCCATAATTTAATCCATAAAAAATGCCGTTCCTATTGAATTCAATAATAAACGGCATTTTATAACTTTTCCGGGAAAAAATACGATGACCTTCTCCTGCTTTTAATATATTACTTGAAACATAGGAAAAATAAGATAAAGTAGCCGGCTTTGGAATTTCATCACGTTCTATAGGGGGAAACTCCGACATTTTTTCGGGAAGGTCGTTTAGAAAAGCACACGCATAAAACGTTCCTTGTTTCAACGAAGCTTGTTTGACCACTCCAATCCGGACATGCAAAATATGAACAATGTTTTTCACACTGCAAAAAACCGCCCAAGATTTATTGCTCCACCGACGAAACCAAATCTTATGTCCTCTTATTTTATACTCTTTTCTCATTTAAGCAAGCACGGCAAAGTAACAAATTTTTTATGTACTTTTGTAATTAATTTGCATAAAAATGAATTTAATGAGATTCATCATAATAACCCTTATTTTTCTTATATCCGGCCATTGTTGGGGGCAATCGGTACAAGAAAAAGGATTGGAAGTCATTACCGTTGAAGCAGCAAAAGCCCATATCGGTTTTTTGGCGCATGACGAACTGGAAGGACGGGAAGCAGGAAGCAGGATGAATCGCATTGTCCGGGAATACATAGTATCCCGCCTGACGGAACTCGGAGTTCAGCCCGTAACAGGTTCTTACTTGCAACCTTTTCATGCTTACCGGAGAGTAGGGATAAAGGGACGGGAATTGGAACGATTCCGGGTTCATCCGGACTCGATCAGAAAAATCCAAACCGGCGAACATCACAAATTGGAAATGTTCAATGTATTAGGGATGATTGAAGGGGAAAACAGGAATGAATACATCGTGATCGGAGCACACTACGATCATTTGGGAATAGATCCGCTTCTGGCAGGCGACCAAATTTACAATGGAGCAGACGACAATGCTTCCGGCGTATCTGCTGTTTTGCAAATAGCCAAAGCATTCGTTGCAACCGGAATCCAACCAAAAAAGAACATTATTTTTGCATTTTGGGACGGAGAAGAAAAAGGGTTATTGGGTTCTTCCTATTTTGTACAAGGTTGCTCTTTTCTCGCGAATATAAAATCATATACCAATTTTGACATGATCGGGAGAAATAATGACGAAAATAAGCCGCAAGCCGTTGTTTATTTTTATACCCAATCTTATCCCGTCTTTGAAAAAATAGCAAAAAAGAACATAAAAGAATACCGATTACAGCTTCAGCCCGATTACCGAGGATGGGACAATCCGGTCGGAGGCAGTGATAACGGACCATTTGCGAAAGAAGGAGTTCCTATTATCTGGTACCACACAGACGGACATCCGGACTACCATCGGCCAAGCGATCACATGGAAAAGATCAATTGGGATAAGTTAGTTAATATAACTAAATCAGCTTTCTTGAACAACTGGTATTTAGCTAATGAATACTAACAGATACAAAAGTAAAAAAACGGTTTTAAACCATTCCCGAACTAAACTGTTCTAAGGGAAAAGAATGGTTCTCAACACAAATTAAAAACTTCCACCATGAGACAATCAATAATCATATTATTTACAACAATTATATTGACAGCTTGTGGAACATACAGGACCGTAAATGTAAACCGGTTGGAAATGGGAATGTCGAAAGCTGAAGTAGACTACTTGTTCGGAAGACCCAATAAGGTTCTGTCGGTTCGTCAAACCCAATACGGATATCAAGAAGTACTGGAATACAGTACGCGTAACGAAATATTTGCCCTTGAATTTATGAACGATCAACTGGTCGGTTATGAATTACTGTATGATGACATCGACTATTATCCTCCTCCTCCCGAATATATTGTGATCACTCCGGGTGTTCGACCACCCTTAAGGCCTAATCCGGGACACAGGCCCCCTCCGGGCAACAGACCTAATCCGGGACAGCGACCTCCGGGGAACGGAGGAAGTCGGCCTCCGGGCAATGGAAGCGGGGAATCTCGTCCACCGAGCAACACACGTCCTACAGAAAGACCGAGCAACACCCGACCAACAGAAAGACCGGGCAGCAGTACAAGGCCGTCGGAAAGACCGAATAATTCAAATTCCGAACGTCCGTCTACAAGACCGGAAAATACAGACCGTCCGGGTAATTCCGGCTCAAGGCCAAACTCTTCGGGTTCCGGAAATACCAATACGGAACGTCCGTCGGCAAGACCGGGAAATTCATCGTCGAGCCCATCAAGGCAAGAAGGTTCATCGTCTTCGAGTTCCTCTAGACAAGAAAGTTCTTCTTCAAGCTCCGGTACTTCAAGACCTGCAAGTTCGTCATCCTCGAGTTCAAGTTCGTCAAGACAAGAAAGTTCATCCTCGTCAAGTAGTACTACATCAAGACCGGCAAACTCTTCTTCGAGTTCGAGTTCTTCAAGCTCCGTCAGTTCTTCTTCGTCAAGATCAAGTTCTTCGAGTTCAAGCGGAGGGTCTTCAAGGTCATCTTCGGGTTCGAGCAGTTCTTCGAGCAGTCGAAGATCAAGATAATTGTAATTTACATCCTAAATTTTCTTACTTTTGTGAAAAATAAAAAAACCAAAAACGGATCAACAAAAATTACGGTTATTGATTATTTGAAAGCCATAAAAAAAGCAGATAGGGAGATTGTTTTAGAACAACAACCCGGTTTTCAATCAACGACCCGGATCCATAAAAGCAAAAAATTATATAACAGAAAAAGAAATAAAAAAGATTGGAGCCAAGAAGGATGAACTCATTCTTCTTGGTTCTATGTTTAACTGCCGGAAATAATTTCCTCATATGTTTCAACACAAACGAATTGTAATAAAAATAGGAAGTAATGTCTTAACACGAAAAGACGGGACATTAGATGTAACACGCATGTCGGATTTAGTAGATCAAATTGCTTTATTACATAAAGAAGGAATAGAAGTAATTTTGATTTCTTCGGGAGCAATAGCCTCCGGCAGAAGTGAAATAAAGGCTAAAGGAAAGTTGGACGATGTTTCTTCCCGGCAATTATATTCAGCCGTAGGACAAGCCAAACTGATCAATCGTTACTACGATTTTTTCAAAGATCACGGCATCGCCTGCGGACAGGTATTAACCACCAAGGAAAGCTTGGGTACCCGGATGCATTACTTAAACCAACGAAATTGCATGCACGTAATGTTGGAAAATAAAGTAATTCCCATTATGAACGAGAACGACACTATTTCCGTAAGCGAATTGATGTTTACCGATAATGACGAGCTCTCCGGAATGGTAGCAGCCATGATGAATGCCGATGCCTTGATCATTTTGAGTAATGTAAACGGTATTTATTCCGGATCTCCTACAGATCCCAAAGCCGAACTGATACGGGAAATTTTTCCGGACCGGAAAAGCGATGTTTCCGGATTCATTCAGACAACCAAGTCATTTTTTGGACGAGGAGGAATGCTTACCAAATATAAAATCGCCAGAAAAGTGGCCGGTGAAGGAATTACCGTTATTATTGCGAACGGAAAAACATCCATGATCTTGCCGGATCTTTTAAAGCAGGACAGTATGGCTTTATGTACCCGCTTTCTACCTTCGGAAAAAGAAACTTCCAATGTCAAAAAATGGATTGCACATTCAGATGGTTTTACAAAGGGAGAAATCCACATCAATGAAGGCGCTAAAATCGCCCTGTTCGGAGAAAAAGCCACTTCGCTTTTGTCGGTCGGAGTTACTTCCGTAAAAGGAGCTTTCGAGAAAAATGATATTGTGAAAATCATAGATGAAACCGGCTCTCCGATCGGAGTGGGGAAAACAAGTTTCGGACACAGTAAAATCCGGGAAATGATAGGGCAAAAAGGAAGCAAGCCGATCATCCATTACGATTACCTTTATTTGGATTGAATGGAAGGAAAGATATAAGTCAGTCTTATTATCATTCGTCAATCCGAAACGCCACCCTTATTTTAATGCCGACAGCCATCGGCATTATTTTTTTTGTAAAAGCATCCGTCTTCCCTTCATGAGTATACTGTGTATTCAACACACTGTTATTTACATAATGAGCCGGATTTTGTTGGTTATAAATCAGAAAAGGCTGATTCCGTACCTTTTTACGAATGTCATTCAACCCATAATCAATATAAAAACCGGAATATAAAGAAAACGATTCGGCAATTTCCCACTTGAGCCCCACTTCTCCCGAAAGCATAAATGCCGGTTTGAAATCCAGGTCTTCTTTTACTTTATTACTTCGGAATGCGCCTAATCCTTGAAATACAGGACCATTTAATACAATATCATATTTAGGATAATAAGCTGAAGTAACCAAATCCGATCCGGAAGTCTTGTAATAAGCATTCATCGGAAAGGCCACCTTTCCTCCAAAAGAGAAAAAAATGAATTGTTCATCAAACAATGGATATTGTAATTGAAGCAAAAGAGGGATTTCCAATGTCATCAGGCTCTGTTTCTCTGTATATTCGTTGATCACAGATCGAAACTCAAATTCATCTTTTCCGTCATGAGCCATATAGCGATCGGATATAGAAGCTACATTGCTTTCTGCTTTGTACAAAGACATTTCGAGTCCGGTCCTGATTCCTAACCCGTCATTAAAAAAATAACTCCCCGATACCCCGAACGTTCCGCCGGTTCCGTCTTTTCGCTCTCCGGTTTTCATTTTATATTGTAAAGTAGAGAGCCCGAAACCTCCTCCTACCGAAATTTCGTATCGTTCTTGCTCTTGTGCGGAAACATCTGTTCCCCGGCAAAAGCAAATGACGATAACTGCTATTATCCTCATTTTACCTGTGAATGTCACGTTCTTCATGATGTGATTCAGTAATAAATTCAATTATTCTACTTTTATTGTTATTGTTTTTTCGGAATTCCCGGACCGGACTTTTACTAAATATACCCCTCGTACCGAAGGCATTTTTACAGATAAGAAATGCTCATCCTTGACCGTATGTGTTTCTATTAATTGTCCCGATAAATGAAACACTTGAATGGTAACAGGAAAAGTCCCTATCCCGGCTGCTCTTTGAATCGTCAGTTCATTTCCGGGACTTACCGGATTCGGATAAGCTTTTAATTCGTTCGCTTCATCCACAGGAGTCATCGGACATGTATAAAAAGTCTCTCCCTCCGCAGTAACCAATCGGACATAATAGCTGCCCGTAAAGTCCAGCAAATCTGTTTTCTTATCCCCTGCCGAATAATATTGCCCTACTGCATCCGGAAGCGGTTCATGATTCAGATACCATTGATAACCTTCCGGATTATATTTTCCCTCATAATTATCAACCAACAAAATATTATTCCATTTTTGAACAATAATTCCGGAAGGATTGATACATAGTCCGACTTCAACATCTATCGAATAATTAATCTCATCTCCTTCCAAGTCGGCCACTTTAATATTCAACTTTGTTTGCCCTACTTTACGAGGACTGACAATGAAAGTACTATCACCGGATTTGACAACCTCTATTATATCCGGATGTTGGCATGACACTTCAAATTGAAGCGTTTCTCCTTCCGGATCTTCAAACCAATCATAAATATTGTATTCAGTATTTTTATCCCGGAATGAATATACGAAGTGAGAACTGTCCCCAATAAATACAGGAGGTTTATTAGGTATAATAATAGGAAGAGTAGTCACACGAATAGAAATCTCTAACTCTCTTTGAGCATTATGTTGATCGGTAGCCCTGTATTTTACGGTATATATTCCTTTATCCCCCGTCCCCGGAAAAACAGTTAATGTCATCTTATATTTGGTAATATCATAGGTGACAAATTTGCAACCTATTACCGATTCAACCACGAAGTCATCATCTTCAGCATCCTCCAAACCAATTTCAATCACTTGCCGGGTATTCTCCAACAGCTCGATTTCTTCCGGAGCATTTTGAAAATAAGGAGGCTGATTGATATGCATGGAAACCGGTATTTTTATAAGAGGGCGTCTTGAATCATTGGACTTAAATAGGAGATCGGCCACGCAATCTTCATCCGGAGCAATCGTGGCATCGAACAGCAACCTTACAAACGAACTGTCTCCCACCTGAATGGTATCCAAGCGATTTTCAGCTACCTTTACCCAACAGTTATCTTTAGGAGCCTTTTCTCCGGCATACATAATCCAAGCACAATGCGAAAATCCTTCCGTTTGTTGGATATCTTTCCATATGCCCCCGTTATTTACCAAGTATCTCCCCGAAACAGTCGCTACACCGCTGTGCTTAGCGCAACCTTGAGGTTGTTCCACCGATGAAGGATAAGAAATAATCACATAAAAATCCTCATTGGGATAAACAGTCGCTTCTTGATCCAATGGAATATTTTGCATGGAACCTCCCTTCTCTTCCTCTTCTACGGCATAGATTAACCTTCCTGTCGCCAACGAAACAGCATTATTAATGGAACTCCCGCCGGCTCTTACTTCTACAGATATAGTATCTTCCTTCGATTTTTCTCCCAAAAACCATGTTCCGACATCCGAAATATTTACACCGGAAGGGCCCGCTTGAAATTTAGTTGCCACAATTGTTTTTTTGCCGCCTCCCAACCCATAAGAAGCACTTAATTCGGATTCCTTGACATGTCGACAGATCGCATTAAATGGAATATCTTCACTTCCGGATAAAATATCGGTGTCCAAACACGGCAAATCAGAAAAAGCTCCTTCCGTTGTACTTCCGGAAAACCACGTACCGGTATTCTTTAAATCGGTCGACCTTTTATATTCTATTCCTACTTCATAATTCAGCACCCACTCCCCCCATTTATTATCTACTTCTATCAGTCGTTCCTGAGTCATCACCGGCTGATCTATCGCTACTTTGACCGAAGAAGATCGAATATTTATACGGGGAGGGTTATAAGCAACACCCCTCAAAATCACTCTTTTGTCTCCCAAATGAGTGGTAAGGATTAATTCATCCCGAATATTTCCCGCTACAGACGGAGTGAAACGTACTTTAGTTTGCATTTTCTCTCCGGGGAAAATAGTATATTCCGGAAGAGAAGTACCTTGCGGGTCAAAAACCTGTTCAATAGGAGTCCAATTCCACCCTTTCACCGAGTCTTTAAACATAATCAATTGGGTTAATCCTTTTTCTCCGGAAAGCATTCTTGCTTTTTTAAAAGTGAGAGGGGCATCTCCTTCATTTTTCAATTCCAGCGGAAATTCATAAAAAACATAAGAGGAATCTTTATTCATACTAATTTCTTTCTGCCCGAAATCCACAGCTACGGGAACTTCAAAGGCAGCCTTAC
>DAIQOU010000582.1:0-3141 GCA_036787725.1 Bacteroidales bacterium | reverse complement strand
GAAATTCGTTCTTAATCCAAAATACGAAAATTTGAGAAATTTTATAGAGAAAATACCAATTACTTTTTATAAGCAAGGAAATATAATTCAAGCAAAAAGGAATCTCATCAAATCATGGAATATCAACGATCTGAATTTAAACATAAAATGCTATCACAAACCAATATTCATAAATAGAATTGTTTATTCCTACTTTCGAAATACAAAAGCTTCCAAAGCATATAAAAATGCATTTTTACTTTTAGAAAAAGGATTTAATACTCCGGAACCGATCGCGTATATTGAACAATACAAAAACGGGCTATTAACCTTATCTTATTTTATCAGCATGCAACTTACGCAAGTCCATGAAATCCGTGAATACTATTTTACAAAGGGGATAAAGAGTGAGATACCCATTCTTACAGCCTTTGCACACTATACGGCTCAACTCCACGATAACGAAATTTTGCATCTTGATTACTCTCCGGGAAATATTCTGATAACCGGCGATAAACCTGATAAATATGATTTTTCATTAGTTGATATTAATAGAATGAAATTTGGGAAGGTAGACATCCGCAACGGATGTAGGAATTTTTGTCGTCTTTTCGAATATGATGAAGCTGCTGTTTTCATAGCCAAAGAATATGCTAAATCTCGTAATCTTAATGAGCAAGAGTGCATTAAGTTAGTATTAAAATATAAGCATGCATTTGAACGTAAAAAGAAAAGAAAAAGCCGTTTAAAAAGGTTTTTCAAAAAATAATCATTCTTTTAATTCTTTATCAATATCTTCCGGCATAACTCGAGATTCGATCAGTTTGGCTATGGTTATAAATTTATAATAAGCATATTCGCATGCCCAAATAAATCCGGGCAAACCATCCCTAAATCCACCTTTAAATACATAAAATCTAAGGAAACGAATAAACGGCTCAAATAAAATATTCCACCAGCAGTATTTCTTTTTTTTTCGACGTTCTCGTGTTATCTCAAAATCAGTATAGTCATTCATTTTACCAATTGTAGTTCGAATAGATTCATTTGCTAAATGAATAAAAGCCAAGTCTTTTCGTTTTTTAGGAATAGTTATAACTTCTCCTTTCACAATAGGTTGGGAATGAACTACAGGAGGCCAAACAACCCCTTCTTTTCTTAAAAAACGCATAATATAATCCGGATAATAACTATGCATAAATTTTCCCATCAAATAGTTTTTTCGAGGAATTTTCAGAGCTCCCACCCCTTCGGTCCCGTTTTTTATAAAATCATAAAGATACTTTCGTAACTTATCCGGAACTAACTCATCGGCATCTACCACCAACACCCATTCGTAAGAAGCTTGCGATATTGCAAAAGTTCTGGCCGGATCGGCAAACCCTACATTTTCATGATAAATAATCCGACATTTATACCGGTTGGCAATTTCAATCGTATTATCTGTACTATACATATCACAGATAATTATTTCATCAAACTGTAAAACCGTATTTAAGACTCTCTCCAGATACTTCTCGGCATTATAAGTATGAATAATTACTGAAATATGCATAATAAAATGGTTCTTAAAAAATTACATGCTGAATAAACCTTCCGGAAGGCGAACATATAATCGAGAATTCATTTCATCTGCCTTGACAATAAAATCAAGAACAGCCGGAATAAAAATCTCCTCTTCTCCTTTTTTTACTATAAAAAGAATGTTTAGAGTCGAATCATCCACTTCTACGATTTCTCCTATAAATCCAAATTCTTCATCTTCCAATGTATATCCGACAAAATAATTCCAGCCAAATGTATTTTCCAATGTCTCTTCTTGTATGTATTCTTTAGGAAAATATACTTCCCGGTTAACAAATACACGCGCCTTCTCATCTGAATCTACTTTCTTTAATTTAATGAAAGCTGACGTATCGGACTTAAAACGATATTCTTCCAAGACAAAAGGAACCCATATCCCTTCAAATTCAATAATCAAAAAAGAACATTCACTTTCATCAAAGGAATCATTGGTAAAAGAAAAAGATAACTCGCCTTTTATCCCGTGAGTTTTATTAATTTTTCCTATTTTTATTAAATCCTCGTGTTTTATCATCTTTTCCTTTTTACAACTGAATGCGTGTTATCTTGGCCCCTAAAGCATTTAACCGCTTATCAATATCCTGATAACCCCGATCTATCTGATCAATATTGTGGATTTGACTGACTCCGTCTGCACTCATAGCAGCAATTAACAAAGCGATCCCGGCTCGAATATCCGGGGATGTCATCGTAGCTCCTCTCAATTTAAAACGCCCACCGGCTCCAATAACTGTAGCTCGATGAGGATCGCATAAAATAATTTGAGCTCCCATATCAATTAACTTATCTACAAAAAATAAACGACTTTCAAACATCTTCTGATGAATTAACACACTCCCTGTTGCTTGTGTAGCAACCACCAAAAATACGCTTAACAAGTCAGGCGTCAGTCCCGGCCACGGAGCATCGGCTATGGTCATAATAGAACCATCAATAAATGTTTCAATGGCATATTGCTTTTGAGAAGGTATATAAATATCATCGTCTTGCTGTTCCAAGATAATTCCCAATCTGCGAAATGCATCCGGTATTATCCCTAAATTTCGGAAAGATACATTTTTTATTCTGATTTCCGATCCGGTCATGGCTGCCATACCGATAAAACTGCCAACTTCAATCATATCGGGCAAAATGGTATGTTCACATCCATGTAATGCATCAACACCCTCCACTTGCAACAAATTGGAACCGATTCCCTCAATTTTGGCTCCCATGGATACAAGCATTTTAGATAATTGCTGCAGATAAGGTTCGCAAGCTGCATTATAAATTACGGTCTTACCTTTTGCCAACACAGCAGCCATCAAAATATTTGCAGTCCCCGTAACCGAAGCCTCATCCAACAACATATAAGTCCCTTGAAGATTATCAGCCTTTACCTCATAAACCTTTCGTTCTGCATCATAAATAAATTCTGCTCCTAATTTTTGAATGCCAATAAAATGAGTATCCAATCTGCGCCGTCCAATCTTATCTCCTCCCGGTTTAGGTACCAATGCTTTTCCGAAACGGGCAACCAAGGGTCCCACAATCATAACAGACCCTCTTAAGGCACAACATTTTTTTATAAACTCTTCG
>DAIQOU010000581.1:0-3148 GCA_036787725.1 Bacteroidales bacterium | reverse complement strand
TTAATAAAAGAATAAAAAATAACGTATGAAAAGATTGATTTCCATTATTATTGTACTGTTTACACTAGTTTCAATGACAAAAGTCCGGGCCGATGAACCGGACTCGGCTTACCTCTTCGCCTACACTCCCGATCCTAAGGAGGGGCGACACGGATTATGTTTTGCATGGAGTACTGACAGGGAAAATTGGCATCCGATCGGACCCGAGTTTGCTTTTGTAAGATCGGATTACAGTCGTTGGGGATCCGAAAAACGAATGTTTAATCCGGTATTATTCTATGGCCCGGACCATCAGTGGCATGCCATATGGACATTGAATGAAACGGTAGGAGCTTTCGCTTATGCCAAATCACCGGATTTGGTAAGGTGGTTTCCACAATCTTATCCGATTATGAATCCAGATAATAACTGTCTATTCCTTGAATTGGGTTACAATTCTTCTTCCGGCCGGTATTTTATTTCTTGGGTAAGCAACAAAAACGGAAAAGAAGAACTGTATGCAACAAGGACAAGCGATTTTAAAAACTTCACCGCTCCGGAAATAGTACCGGAACCCGCGCGCGTCAATCAACGGGGTATGGTTGAAATCAACGGCAAGGAAGAAGTCGGGACAACTCATGAAGTTCCTTGGAGTACCATCCAAGGTCTATTGCAAAAAGTGCAATTAACCAATTACCGGAATCAACTGCATAATGAAATGATGAAGGACGATCCGAACCGTTTCCCGAACCTGAAACCGGTGGAAGCTGCTATTCGCATAGACGCCGATAAAAACAAACCCATCAGCGATAAATTATTGGGAATCTTTTTCGAAGACATCAATTATGCAGCCGATGGCGGTATTTACGCAGAACTGGTTCAGAACCGGGGATTTGAATATAAACCCACCGACAGAGGCAACGATAAGGATTGGAACAGTAAAAAAGCATGGACAATGACAGGCGGAAACGGTTCTTTTGAAATTGATACGGTTTCTCCCATTCATCCCAACAACCCGCATTATGCCGTATTAAAAATCGAAACGGTCGGAACCGCGTTGCAAAATGAAGGTTTTGGAGGAATAGTCCTGAAAGCAAAAGAAAAATATGATTTTTCTGTTTTCGCACGTACCCTGACAGGTAAAAACGGGAAATTGAAAATTCGTTTGACAGACGAAAACGGAACCGTCTTCGGAGAAACAACAACCAACACCTTGTCCAACAATTGGAAAAAATATACGGCTGTCATCACGGTATCCGGTAATGTATCAAAAGCACTGCTGGAAATAATCCCGCAAACGGAAGGAAGTGTTGCATTGGATATGGTTTCCCTTTTTCCGCAAAACACGTTCAAAGGCAGAAAGAATGGATTGCGAACCGATCTGGCACAAACATTGGCCGACATGAAACCGCAATTTGTCCGTTTCCCGGGCGGATGCGTAGCACATGGAGACGGAATTGAGAATATATACCATTGGAAAAATACCATCGGCCCGTTGGAAGCTCGTAAACCGCAACGTAATCTGTGGGGATACCATCAATCCATGGGGTTGGGTTATTTTGAATATTTCTTGTTTTGCGAAGATATAGACGCCGAACCGGTCCCGATTGTAGCCGCCGGCGTTCCGTGCCAAAACTCGGCTAAACACAATCATCCGATCGGAGGACAACAAGGAGGCATCCCGATGTGTCAAATGGGTGACTATATCCAAGATATTTTCGATTTGATCGAATGGGCCAACGGAGATCCCAAAACAAACCGGTGGGCCAAAATGAGAGCAGATGCCGGACATCCGAAACCTTTTAATTTGAAATATATCGGAGTAGGAAATGAAGACTTGATTTCAGATGTGTTTGAGGAACGTTTTGCCATGATATTCAACGCTCTAAAAGAGAAATATCCGGAAATCACGGTAATCGGAACTACCGGCCCGTGGTCCGAAGGTTCGGATTATGAAAGAGGATGGGAAGTGGCCACCGAATTGAATGTTCCGATTGTAGACGAACATTATTATCAGGCGCCGGGATGGTTCATTCATAATCAAGATTATTATGATCGGTATGATCGCAACAAATCAAAAGTATATTTGGGAGAATATGCCGCTCATTTGCCGGGCCGTCCGAATAATATCGAAACAGCCCTGCTGGAAGCGTTACACCTGATCAATATCGAACGCAACGGAGATGTAGTCTATATGACTTCTTATGCTCCTTTACTGGCTAAAGAAGGATATACACAGTGGAATCCCGATCTCATCTATTTTAATAATGCCGAGGTAAAACCCACCGTAGGGTATTATGTACAAAAACTTTTCGGAACCCATGCGGGAGATGAGTATTTTGCAAGTCGGGTTTTGCTTCCGGACTCTAAAGAGGCTGTGATGAAACGGGTAGCCTGTTCAACGGTCCGGGACACTAAAACAGGGGATATTATTTTGAAAATGGTAAACTTATTGCCGGTAGAAGTACATTCATCTATTGATATGAGCGGATTTACTCTTTCCACTCGGACAGCAACGAAGACGCTGTTGACAGGAGCACCGGATGATAAAAACGCAATCCCCCAAACCTCTTCCATAGAGGTAGAGGATCAATTCAATTGTAATTTGCCTCCTTACTCATTTACCGTAATCCGTATGAACGGATCTAAATAAACTCTTATCTTAAGAGGTTGCCTCAAAGTTGCGAATTGGATGCGCTTACCCCGGAAGGGATAAAATGTGCATACCCCCGGGTGAGCGAAGCTTAACCCGGGGAAGCAACTCTCCTCAATCTCAGAACCCCGACGGAGGTTGTTGCGGGTGAGGTGCGCTTACCGTGGACTGCCCTTCGCCGGTCCCCGGTTATGCATAATACAACCGGTGCCCGGCTTTCACTCATACCATGGCTTCATACAGAATGCATGCCTCATTTTGTCACATTTTCCGACACTTGTATTTCCTTTCTAAAAAAACAGGAACTATCACAAAATGTACTATTTACAACTTTGTTATTTTCATTTTTATACTCAATTGCCTAAGCTATGAGGTGAAATAAAAACTTTTATCTGTCACGAAAAAGATAAACAAATAAGGAAAATAACCATATAAAATATTCATTTTGTCTTTCTTATAATATATCTTTACAAAAATTAAAATACAGATTATGAAAACACTGAAAAAATTTCTTTT
>DAIQOU010000580.1:0-3152 GCA_036787725.1 Bacteroidales bacterium | reverse complement strand
GCAAACCTACGCATTTTACGTAGATATAAAAAATAATATTAACAGGAAAAGAATTGCGTTAAATAAGTTTAACATTTTGGTAACACTAAAAAGCATAGAAGTGTAGAAAATCCATCATTTTTTTCATAGTTTTGTTCAAAGAAAGAAGAAAGTCTAACAATAAAAAAACAATAAGATCATGAGAAACGGATTAACAAAGACTCAAATAATATGTATTGCTCTTCTTTGGGTAGTACTATGCGTCATGCTGTTTACAATACCATCCAATTCTTCTACAGGTGAAAATATTTTCATTGCCGTTGTTTCGGGAATTATTATTTTCGTAGGACTTAACAGGGATAATACCCGACGCAGAAGAAGAAACAGGAGACTATTGAAATAAGTAAAGGGTGAAATAAGAATTACTGCGGGTTGTTTTCGAGGTAGGAAACAACCCGCATTTTTTATCAAACAGCAGCGGCTGTACTCACTGTATTATTAATTTTCTTAATCAATCCTTGCAATACATTACCGGGTCCTACTTCTATAAATTCGGTTGCCCCGTCTTCTATCATATGAATAACCGATTGGGTCCATTTTACCGGAGCAGTCAATTGAGCAACCAGATTTGCCTTAATCATTTCCGGATCGATTTCTCCAACCGTGCTGACATTTTGGTATACCGGGCAAACGGGTGTATTGAACGAAGTCTGATTGATGGCCTCAGCCAATTCAGTCCTTGCCGGTTCCATCAATGGAGAATGAAAAGCACCGCCCACCTTCAATTTCAAAGCCCGTTTGGCACCGGCCGCCAACAATTTCTCGCAAGCCGTATCAATACCGGGAACCGTTCCGGATATTACAATTTGACCGGGACAATTATAATTGGCCGGAACTACAATATCATCTATTTCCGAACATATTTCCTCCACTTTTTCATCCGGCAAATTCAATACAGCCGCCATAGTGGAAGGAGTGGCTTCGCATGCTTTTTGCATGGCCAAAGCCCGTTTATAAACCAGCTTCAATCCGTCTTCAAACGATAATGCTTCCGATGCCACCAATGCCGAAAATTCACCCAGAGAATGTCCGGCAACCATATCGGGCTCAAATCGCTCACCCATCGTTTTAGCCAATATCACCGAATGTAAAAATATAGCCGGTTGAGTTACTTTGGTTTGACGAAGGTCTTCATCCGTTCCGTCAAACATTAAATCGGTAATGCGAAACCCTAAAATTTCATTTGCTTTTTCAAACATTTCTTTTGCAACAGGAGAATTTTCATAAAGATCTTTACCCATCCCTACAAATTGAGCTCCCTGTCCGGGAAATACAAATGCTTTCATACGTTCTTTTTTATTTTTTAATTCTTATCGTATGGAACCGGCATGAATCAAAGATCTTCTCCCCAAAGTGCAAAAAATGATCACCCGCTTACGGCACAACTCCTTCATTTCAGCTTGGTCCGGTCGTTGGTTCATGCTTCGTTGCATAACAGTTATCATAAATTTATTAAAGTGTTGCAAATGTAAGTGATTATTTGATAAAACAGGCCATTGATCTGAATTTTATCACCGACCGTTAATTAACTTTTTGGGGAATCCTTATAATATGTATCTTATTTACTCGTTGATCAGAAGCTAATTTGACAAAATATTATTACCTTTGAATTCATTAAATAAATTAAATCAGATAAACAGAATGAAATTCTTATTCGTATTATTCGGAATTATTTTATTATCTGCTCCTATTCAAGCTCAATCGTTGGAAGAAGCTAAAAAATTGTATTTGGAAGGAAGATATGAAGAAGCCAAACCGGCATTTGAAAAAGCAATCAAATCCGCTCCGAAAAACGCTTCTTATAATCAATGGTACGGAACTTGTCTGTTGGAAACCGGAGAACCGGAAAAAGCCGAACATTATTTGGAATTTGCTGCATCCAAAAAACTGCCGGGTGCTTTCGGTTCATTAGGTAAACTGTATTACAATCAATATCGGTTTGAAGAAGCAGAAGAAGCTTATGAAGAATATATAGATGTCCTTGAGAAGAATAAACATGAGGAGGATGCAGCACAAGCCAAGCCCTTATTGGAAAAAGCGCAACGAGCTAAACGGATGTTAAATTTTTGCGAAGACATCCAAATTATTGACAGCTTGGTTGTCAGTAAAGAAACATTCCTTAATTATTACAGTTTGAGCGAAGAATCCGGTTCTTTGCAATACGACTTATCGGGGAAAGCGGTTATCTATGAAAACCAACTCAAAGACAAACGCTATTTTGCGAAAAAGACGGACGAAGGTGTCTTTCGTTTATACAATCAATTGAAATTATTGGATGAATGGAGTGGAGAATTTCCTCTTAAATTAGCAACCGAACGGGAAGCAAACGACAACTATCCGTATGTCCTCTCTGACGGTGTGACTATTTATTATGCTTCTACCGGAAACGGTTCCATAGGAGGATATGACTTATTCGTAACCCGATATAACTTAAATGACGACTCTTATTTTACTCCGGAGCAACTGGGTATGCCTTTCAACTCCATCTACAATGATTACATGATAGCTATCGATGAGTTCAATAATATCGGTTATTTTGTCACCGATCGCTTTCAACCCGAAGATCGTGTTATTATCTATACTTTTATTCCCAACGCGGAAAAAAAAATAATTAAAAACAACGATGAGATCGACAACCCGGATTACTTGAGAAGTCGGGCTCAAATACAATCCATCCGGGATTCTTGGCAATCGGGGCAAAATTATGCGGCACTTCTTCAAAAAGTCAAACAAAACAATGAATCTTCCCTCAAGAAAGAAAAAACAGATTTTACCTTGGTAATTAATGATAATATCGTTTATCATCAATTGAACGAGTTTGAAAGCGACGAAGCCAAAAATATGTTTACCCGGGCTAAATCTTTACAAGATGAAATAATCTTATTGCAACATCAATTGGATACCAATCGATTGGAGTACATTACCGGAGATATCCACAAAAAAAATGAACTGAAAGAAACCATCCTTTCAAGTGAAAGTCGATTGGAAACCATGTCTGCAGAATATGACAAGATGCTGGTGAATATCAGAAACACGGAAATCAGATTTTTGAGAAAATAATATATGGATATTCGGCGGAATATCTGATTCGGGATCAACCCCTGTTTTGCAAA
>DAIQOU010000579.1:1534-3153 GCA_036787725.1 Bacteroidales bacterium | reverse complement strand
TTTTTAAAAAAGATTGAAAAAAAGAAACAACAGGTATAGTTCAAGATTATTCTTTATGTACTTAATCGCTTCATTGATATGACGTTCTACCGTTTTTTCAGTAATATCCAAAAGAGAAGCAATTTCTTTATAGGTTTTATATTCTTTACGGCTGAGGCAAAATACGGTTTGGCGTTGCGGAGGCATTTCTTTTATCAATTGTTCGATCCGGATCTCCAGTTCTTTAGCTTCCAGTTCATTTTCAATATAATAAGAATATTCCAATGCATTATCGATAGTCAATTGATAAAAATCGCGATTAAAATATTTCTTCCGGGATTTATTAAAAATATGGTTACGAGTAATAATAAATAAATATCCTTTGAGGTTCTCCTTCTCTTGAAGAAATCGTCTCGATTCCCATAATTTTAAGAAAACGTCTTGAACAATCTCCTTTATCTCTTCCTTATTAGTGATGTATAAGCCGGTAAAATGATAAACACGCAGCCAATACCGATGGTATATTTCTTCAAATGCTACCTCGCTTCCATTCCTAACAGCCGTAATCAATTCTTTTTCGTCCATTCCCAATTCATGTGAAAAATTTCGCCTGTTCCATCATTCTTTTTCATCTTCGCATAATGAACAATCAATAAAGTTAACAAAAACAATCGGATACCTTGGAAAGAATAATCAACCGAAGGCTGTACCGATGTCAAGTTAAGAATAAGTTCAAAAATGCTTACTCTCCCCAAAAAAGAAAATATTTATCTTTGTGAAAGATAATTATCGGAAAGTTAAGAAAAAATGATTTAAAATTAAAATATCAAGTAGTTGAATCAATTCCGGAGAGTAGATTTTAGTAATCCGTAAAACCGCTGCTTAATAAAATAAAGAACCAATGAAAGAAAACAAATATGATGATTTGACATTTTTTGAGCAATATAAAAAGATGAATCGTTCCCGGCTGGGATTGGAAGGTGCAGGAGAATGGTATGTTCTGAAAAGAATGTTGCCGGATTTCACCGGGAAAGCAGTGCTTGATTTAGGGTGCGGTTTTGGGTGGCATTGTCGGTATGCCATCGAAAACGGTGCAATATCCGTCATCGGAATAGATATTTCGGAAAAAATGCTTCAACAGGCAAGAGAAATGAATCACTTGGAAGGAATAGAATATTTCCGTAAGCCGTTGGAAGAAGCAGATTATCCCTCCGGGAAATTTGATATCATACTGAGTTCATTGACTTTTCATTACGTGGAATCGGTGGATATTCTCTTTAAGAATATCTATAAATGGCTTAAACCGGGAGGCCGATTTGTATTTTCGGTAGAACATCCGGTTTTTACTTCTTTTGGAACTCAAGACTGGATCTATGGAGAGATGGGTGAAAAATTGTATTGGCCGGTAGATAATTATTTCTTGGAAGGAAAGAGGGAAGCTGTTTTTTTAGGAGAAAAAGTCGTCAAGTATCATCGGACTTTGACAACCTATTTAACCGGATTGTTGCAACATGGTTTTACAATTAATGAAATAGTCGAACCCAAACCCAATGAAGAAATGCTGAACGAATTTGAGGAAATGAAAGAGGAATTGCGGCGGCCCATGATGCTGCTGATTTCGGCAAAAAAGGAATAAAAAG
>DAIQOU010000579.1:0-1434 GCA_036787725.1 Bacteroidales bacterium | reverse complement strand
GAGGAATTGCGGCGGCCCATGATGCTGCTGATTTCGGCAAAAAAGGAATAAAAAGAAAAAATAAGATACAATGACCGGTAAACTGTCTTACAGACCGATGGAGGAAGGGGATCTGAAGAAGATTTGTACTTTCCCTCAGCAACAAGAAGAATTATTCTTCATGTTTCCGAAAGCAGTATTTCCTCTTACTCCCGACCAATTGAAAACCGCTGCAGAGAATCGTCATGACTCTACCGTCATATTACGAGACGGAGAGATTGTCGGATTTGCTAATTTTTACGAAATAGAGAAAGAACGATATTGTTCGATTGGAAACGTAATCGTAAACCCTCAGTTGCGTGGCCGGGGAATAGGTCGATTTTTGATTGAAACGATGGAATATATCGGTTGGAAGAAATACAATGTTTCGGAGTTTCATATTTCCTGTTTTAATACCAATACCAAAGGGATATTGTTGTATTCTAAATTAGGATATAAACCCTATGAAATAGAAAAACGGTTCAACCCGAAAAATGAACCGGTAGCCTTGATTAAATTAAGAAAAGTAATAGAGTCCACATCTTTTATCGAATAAAAATTGATTATGAAACCCGCATGCAAAAGTTGCACCAAAGAGCATGAAGATGAGGCGGGTTCCATATAACCGTAATTTAAAAAATAACCTATGAAAGTTATTATTATTTGTATCGGAATAATAAGTTATGTACATATTTTACAAGCCCAATCAAAGCAATTAAAATTCTCGGAAAAAGAATTTACTTCCGCATTCCGCAATAAGAAAGCAGGAATATTTACCGGAACGGCCAATGGAGTACTGCTTTTCAGAGAGTCCGGCGAAAAAAATGTTATTCTCGATTTTCAAGGAAGTGCTTCGACGCTTGTACTTGAGCGGGATCCCCACGAAATGTATGATGTGAGCTATAAGAATTATACGGCCTTTACAACGAGTGGAAAAACAAAAATTGAATACCGAAATTATGCTATGGCTAACAAATTGATCATTTTTTACGGAAACCAAGAATTTGAGGTCGGTGTATTTGATGGAGCGTATGATATGGTTATTGACGGATTGTCTTATGATTATATGATAGAAAAAGATACTGAATATCTTATTTTGCATGTAGAAAAAGAATTAATGTTAAGTAACCGCTTTTTTCTACTGAAAGCAATAAATTATAATCCGGACAACATAGAGCAAGAAGTGGTAAAAAAAGAACGGTTTATTTATTTACAGCCCGGTTCTGCTATTGTATTGGCCATTAGCAGAGAAAGTGAAAACGAATCCGGTGAGGTAAATTAACAGACAGATATCATCGGATCGACAGTAAAGGCAGGATTAATTTCAAATGTATCTTCTCCTTTAAATACACTTGAAACCGGTCGGGTTTTCCAACAGAAAGAGATTCGTCCTTACCGATAAGAAAAATACATAAA
>DAIQOU010000578.1:0-3154 GCA_036787725.1 Bacteroidales bacterium | reverse complement strand
ATATCCGTACCCGTTATTTTTCCGTTACTCTTCAGCCGGGCTTCGAAACGGACAAAGTATTTGCCCCACTCCTTGGGTACAGGGAACTTCACCTCTCTTCCTTCCACTATCGAATCCCGGCCCAATATAATCTTTTGATCTTTCAAGTCGGTCAGCTTGAATTCCTTTTCCGAAGAATCCGAATCTTCGCTGATATAAACAAACCATTCGATGGCATCTTCTTTTTTCGGCTCGCCATACTCCATGTAATAAGACAGGTACTGAACCTTATAACACACCGTCACGTCATCCGGCTTGTTCACCAGCTTTATGATCACCAGTTGAGGTATGAAAGGCATGAAATCCGTGATCTGGGCAACCTGACCGCTGTGCAAAAAGGAAATGTCTTCACAACTGTTGTAACACATGATCGTGGAACTTTTCACCAAAGCATAATCATTGTTGACATGCACGTCGGAATAGCCTTTCCAATCACCCAAATTGATCACACCCGCACACGGAGGAGGAGAAAGAGGAGGTTTTGGCTGTGAAGGAGCCAGGCAGACTCCCTTAAAAAGGATATTCAGGCTCCCGTTTTTATCCCGGACCGTAGCCCAATAATTATCCTGCATGGAAATCGTATTGGAAGTAACCCGTATGTCTCCCACCGGAAAGGACGAATAAGGACAAAACAACTTGGCCCGTTCGTTAGCAAATTTATACGGTTCGTCAGCACTTTCCCATTTGCGTACCCTGCGCTCCATTTCTTTCGGCAAATCGGGCCAAAGCTTATAAATATAGTCATCCATAACAACTGTCGTTTTATTAAATGGTTTTTGTTCTAATTTCGGCATATCGTTTTTAATTTCAGTGAAAACGTTCATTTTTTTTGGACCAAGTCGAAATGCCAACCGATCTCGATATCTTCCCCCCAATTAAACGCCGCATCCCGAGTCGAGCGAACGGGAAACAACTCTCCCGGATTCATCCGGATTTCTCCTTCAAACTTTCCGAGTCTCGATTTCTTTTCTTCCCGCTTTTCGCCCGTTACCCGATAAAGGCGATCACCTTCGACAACGCCCGAATAAACGACCCGTTCGTCGAACGTCTCTTCTTCGTACTCGGACAACTGGACACCCCGTTTCATTACCCACCCGTCGGAATGATCCGCAGGTATTTGAGGGATCAGCAATCCCAAATGAAGGTAACGGAAAAGTGCGTTTTTAGGCAGTTTCCCCCGAGCGTAACAAACATCCACATCCTCCAAATAAGCTTTCAGACGGGGACCTTTGTAATCGCCCGAGATCTTTTTCTTCAACAACGGCCACGTATCTTTCAATTCCGTTTCGTTTTCGATCGAAACTATTTTACCGCCCGCACTCAATCGCACCCGGAAAAAATCATAACGCAAAAACAGCAAACGATTCAGCTCTTCACTCTTTTTCAATCGATCACAAAAAGTAAACTCCGTTTCTTCGGTCTCTATTTCATACAAATGAGTAACGCCCGACGGATTCTCGAAATGCATTTTCAGTTCTTTATCGTATACGAATGCTTTGCTTTCGTCCGTATCGAGGTGATGCACGTTGTATACCAAACGGTAACGGTTTTCTTCCGGCTCTTTCCCTTTTTCTTTCAGGCGGGAGACGGCTGTCAATTCATATATTCTCTTTTCTTTTCCCATCCCGGTTCTATTCTTGAGGAGGAATTCGGACCATTAACGGACAATAAATATCATCCGCCCGACCGCTGAACATGCTCCAGACATATCCCTTACCGTACAAGCCCGGCGAACCGGACAGTCGTATGCTTCTCGGCGTCTCGGTTTCCCAATATCGACCTTTATCGTAAGAATAATAATATTGAGCAATATAATAATTGTCTTTACAGCCGCCCAATACTCCGATATAGTCCCCGTATACATTGAAATGGAAAGAATGAACGGGAAGCGGCAGTGTTTCACCCGTTTCGATGCAATACAGAAACTCCCGGACGTCTTTCTCCGGGACATGCTCCGAACGAGTCATCAGCATGCAATAATGCCGACCCGTCACCGGATCGGGTTGTATATCGCTGCAAATACGCAAATCATCCGAAAAATCCAACGGACGATGCATTCCCTTTAATTCACGGATATCCGACTGCCAAACGGCCGGAGGATCATCCAGATACTGACCCGTCAACATCCCCTCCGGAGTGATCAGATTCAGGCTTTTATTATCCATATCGATCTGAAAAACGGGACGCCAGCTTTTACCCCCGTCAACGGTTTTGTATAACATCGCACTGTCGTAACCGATCGGATCTTCCAACGCGGAAGCAAAGCCGATAGAATCGTCGTAAAACAAAACCTTACTTATTAATTTCTCTTTAAACAAATACAAATCTTCCCATGTCTCGCCCGAATTAACGGATTTCATGAGTTGAAAATTACTCGGAAGAACGGCATTGTATTCGGTAAATCGGGCACACAGCATATACAATGACTTTTTATCCGTCGACAGGGAAATATATTTCAAATAACCATTCCCGAAATCACGTCTCTCAAAACTTCGGCCTCCGTCAATACTCCTGAAAAAGACGGCGGTTTGATCTTTCTCCTTTTTCCCTTCTCTCAATACCTTTTCTTCGTCATTGCCCAAAATAATACCCGTATTCTCGTCCAAGAGGTAAATCTTTTCCGAAAATTGATCGATTACGGAATTATCGTATTGAAATATTTGAGTAGCAAACCAGTTCTCGCTCGCAGGGGGATAATCCGAAGCGCACGATAAAAAATTCAGTCCCATGATTAACAGTATTATATATTTCACATTAAAATTACTATTGAATTAAAAGAAATCACGAATCCAATTTTTAACCTTTTCCAATTCATTCATGAGAATTTTCAATCCCACGATAATGGCTTGTATCCAAGTCTCATAACTCCTCCATTCTTTCAATTCGGGAGTTATTATAATAAACAACCAATCCGACACGGGTAAATCCACTATCCCTCCGTGAATATACGCATCGGGGTGAGTGGCAAAAGCAAAACTCCTGAATCGACTGTCATTTAATTCAATATTCGTATAGAATTTATTCATTTTATCTTCATCATTCAACCCATATCTACTATTACAAAAAGGATTTTCTTTTGACTTCCATTTCTTCTTCACCACACCTGCTTCCATGT
>DAIQOU010000103.1:0-11641 GCA_036787725.1 Bacteroidales bacterium | reverse complement strand
TCATATTAGTGGGTGGGAATTAACAGTGGAGATATTTAATGTCACATTAGTGGATTGGAATTAACAGTGACACACAAAGTAGAGAGTATTCCCCTTCTTTTTGATCTTTATTTTTTGTGTTTTCATTCGCATTGAGTGTTGGTGTTTAACATGATTTATCAATACCCTACTTCAACCGTCTCGGTTTCCCGGATTCTTTCCAATGTTTTTCAATCTTTTCCAAGGAGATGCCTTTCGTTTCGGGAAGATAAAAATATCCCCAAACCAACGCGATTACGGCAATCACGCCATAAAACAGAAAAGCGCCGGCCGGATTTTCGGATACTTGCCCGTCAACGGCGATTTCCGGTCCCGAAATGGAAAAAAGACCGACAATCTTGAAAAAAGTAAAAGAAACGATACAATTAAATACCCAGACAGATAACGACCCGATAGACGATCCCAACCCTCTTACCCGCTGCGGAAATATTTCCGATATGATAAGCCAACCCAACGGACCCAAGCTCATCGCGAAGAATGCCACATACATAAACATGCATCCCAACATAAGCCATTTACCCGATTCTCCCAATTGGTTGGCGTATATGAAACTCAAACTCAGGAACAGAATGGAAATGATTATTCCGGACAATCCCGTAAAGAAAAGTTTCCGCCGTCCGATTTTATCTATAAAATAAATAGAAACAACAGTAAAAATTACATTTACCGCTCCGATCCCGACCGAGGCCCAAACAGCCGATACGGCACTTTCAAAACCGGCCATCAGGAATATCTTCGGACTGTAATAAATGACGGTATTGATTCCTACAAATTGTTGAAAAAACATAATGGCAACAGCTATGAATAACGGTGTTCTCAACCAGGGTTGCATCAGGTATTTCCAGCCGGTAATATTGCTTTTATCCGATTGAATATCGGTATTCATTTGTTGCAACACGCCTTCCAACCGATCGGCCGGCTCCATCTTCGAAAGGACTTTCCGACAAGCATCGATTCGCCCTTTACTCATCAACCACCGTGGAGTTTCGGGCATAAAACTCATCCCCACCAACAATATAATCGCAGGAATAACCCCGACATAGAACATCGGTCTCCAACAACCCGGATCATTCTCCGTTGCAAAAAAAGAATCGGAGAGATAAGAGACTAAAATACCTATTGTAACCATCAACTGAAACATGGAAACCAATGTTCCTCTCGACTTAGCCGGAGCTATCTCTGCGATATATAAAGGAACCGTGAATGAAGAAACGCCTATGGCTATCCCCAGAAACAAACGCGACAATATTAAACTCGACAAGTTACCGGCCAATCCCGACCATACAGCTCCGATCCCAAAAATAACCGCTGAAGCCAGTATTACTTTCTTTCGTCCCAACCGGTCCGTGACTTTTCCGCAGCATAAAGCTCCCAAGATAGCGCCGAACAATCCCGCTGCCGTAATCCATTCCACATCATTGTTGGTAATGCCCCAATCTTGCTGTAAAAAAGGGATCGCACCGGAAATGACTCCCGTGTCAAACCCGAAAAGCAAGCCGCCTGTAGCGGCAATAACAACCATTATATAGAGAATAATCTTGTTCTTCATACTCATTTGTTTTTAAGGTTTAAATACTGTCCAACTCTCTTTTCTTACTAACGGATTCGAGACATATAAAAAAGTGTCGGGATTGTCTTCAAACGTTTTATAAATGGATTTTCCTTTTTCTATTCCCCATTCCACATAAGATTCGGGATATTTTTGAATTAATTCCGAAGGCCGGTAGTTAATATTGGGAATCCATTGCAATTCATTTTTTTGATTATAAAGAGGAAACCAAGCAATTCCTTTGTACTTACGAATTCCTTCATATTCAAAACCGTAGTCCCGGTCACACCAAGCGCCGAATACCAACGGTTCTTCCGCATTGGCGCTGATGGTTGCATGCGCCCAATAGGGAGGAACAATCACCACATCTCCCGGACCGGCATATACCGCGTAACATTTTCCGGGATTATCTTCCGCATATTCCTGCATATATATTACGGCCTGTCCGGACCATATTTCATATACTTCCGGAGTAGAAAACCGACTGTATATCGACTCTTTGTGAATATGTCCCTGACTGCGCACCGGTTCATGGCCCAGTCTCCCGGACGCATAAGCCACCACACCAAACAATAACCGTCGTTCCGTCAATAAAGATCGGTGTTTCGTTTTCCCCACATCCATGGCAATGGCATATACAACATCCGGTCCGGAACATTGCGGATCCAACAGAGCGGTTCTGATATCATCCAATCGGCGTAACTCGGCTTCCGGTCCGAAAACCCCTTCTCCGTATACAAACCCGAACGGATCGTATGTAACGGTAATATCTATTCCTTTGTCAAAAGTCGGATTGCTCATTGCTCTTTTTTTAATGTTTTATTTTATTTCACCCGGTATTATTTCCCTTTCAGCTTTCTTTCGTCAAACAGTATTTTAATCCGTACAACGCTGCATAATCTCCTAATTTGGAAGCCCTTAAATGCACTTTCTCGCTTGGGGTCCACACCAACCCGGAGACCCGTTTTTCCAAGTACGGCATAATTATACCCGCACTATTCATTATTCCTCCTCCCAGAATTACCATTTCGGGATCATACGCATGAATGAAAGTAATAATGGCCGCACTCCAAACATCCAAGCATTCATTCCTTAACAACAAAGCGTCTTTATCTCCTTCTCGGGCCAGGGAAAATATTTCTTTAAAATCAAGTTCTCCGGCTTTCTGCTTAAACGAGTCCGACAAATCCGGGTGTTCTTTTATTATTCCGGGAAGGAAGAAGGAAGAAGAAAGCGCTTCCACGCAACCTTTATTACCGCAACTGCACCTCCGACCTTTATAATCAATAACAAAATGGCCTCCCAGTGATCCAGCCTGAAAATGTTTCCCGTACATTACTTTTCCTTCCATAATAACCCCCGATCCTATACCGGTACCGATAGTCATCATAACTATATTGTTATAACCCTTAGCGCTGCCATATTGCCATTCGCCGATAGTAGCCAAACGACTGTCATTATCAATATAAAAAGGAGTTTTCCAGTTATTGTCTGCCCACTTCGCTAAGTTTAGTTCCACTCCGTCATCATATTTTTCATTTGTGGCTATAACACTTTTCTTTTTATTGTCAACCAATCCGGGAAAAGCAAGTCCGATTCCGGCAAGTTCCCGTATTTCATTTGAACTTATCAACCGGTCTACAGCCTCTTCAATAGAAGGCAAATTAGGAATCAGCCCTAAATCCAGGCGTGATTTCATTTTAATGCAATCTACCGGTTCTCCTCCTTGAAAAAGTCCCACCTTGATGATGGTTCCTCCCAGATCTATGCCTATGATATTTGTGTTCATACCAATTGAGGATTACCGTTTATACACTGAAGAGACGCAGAAAAACCATTATCTGCAATTTCTTCATAATTATGGCCTGCATCGGAAGGCCAACAAGCCGCAAACGATAAAACAGTGTTTCCGATATTGGCCACGCGATGAGCCATCCCTCCGGGAATATGGTGAAGACTACCCGGAAATACCTTTTCTGTACGGATATTACGCTTCTCATCCATAAGAATAAGCACCCCCTCGCCGGAAATGCCCCAATAATATTCCTCTCTGTCCCTATTGGCATGATAATGTCCCTTGGTCATATAATACTCGTTTCCGATCTTGCCGGGATAAATTTTTGTTATTCCGAAATAAAGTCCGCCGGGAGTTCCTTCCTCACAGGAAAGATGACTGCTTACTTCATATATTAAAGTATCGGGAGATTCTTTCTTATAAGCATCTTTGTCTGAGAAAACAGCTTCCAGATCGGCTAAAACGCGACAGCTCTTTTGAATACGTTCTCCTATCAGGCTTTCTTTTATAAAGAGCAGGGAGGGTGGTTGTATGGTGTGTTTCATCATCATCGTTACTTAAACAATAAAGGTATTAAATTCTATACTACAAAAGTATATTGATATCGGATTGCTTTTATATCGGATTTTTACCGATGTTTATGCTATTTTATCATTAACAATCAGAAAGTACGGGATGATAAAGCAAAATAGAATCATTTTACCCTGTCGAAAGCATCCGCTTTGGAAACCGGGAACCGGGAATTAAAAATATAAGGTGACCGGGAGCGGTCGTTTCTTTCTCCGACCGGGAAACCTGCCGGGCCGACAAACTCCATTCATTCCGATTTCCGGTTTCAAAAAAGTCTGTGTTATCCGATGTAAGATTTACATTACCTGTTTGCTTTTTACTCCAAATCGTTTTTGGTATTGAGAAGGAGACATTCCGACCGTTTTCTTAAATTGGACAATGAAATTGGAAAGATTGGTAAAGCCGGCCTCCTCGCTTATAATGGAAATTTTCATTTTCCCTTCAATCAACAATTTTTTCGAATAACCGATCCGCATTTCGTTCAGGTATTCCACAAATGTTTTTTTTGTCCGTTCCTTAAAATAGCGGCAAAATGCGGTGGGTGAAAGTCCGATCAAGGAGGAAACTTCTTCCAGTTTAATGGGTTTCGCAAAGTTTTTTACCATATATCGGTAGACTTTATTAAATCGTTCAAAATCTTCCGAATTAACAGAGTCTGTAAACCCTACCGATGCCAATAATTCATATTCTTCCGATGTAGCCATCAATTCCAATAAAGAAAGGAGATTAACCACCTTCCGGATGCCGGTATCATTTACCGAGCGGTTCATAAAATCACTGATCCGGAGTTTGGAATTTCCAAGGAATTTAATACCGCGACGGGATCTTTCTATCAACTCCCGAATATTATTCATCTCGGGTAATCTTATAAAATCCGGGTTGAATATTTCCCTTTTAAAGAACAAGCAAATACAGGTAGCTCGTAATCCGGAGGTTTTATTGTAATAAATATCGTCGTTTCTCCATTCGTGAGGCAATTTCGGTCCTATCATACACACATCTCCTTCCTTATAATTCTCAATATGATCGCCCACAAAACGAGTACCCGTCCCGCTTTTTATGTACATTATCTCTATGGCCGGATGATAATGCCAGGGTACTATAAAATGAGGAAGGTCCTCTACATAGTAATGTATATGGCTGTCGATAGGAAAAGGTAAATCCTGATAAAGAGGTTTCATCTGTTTTTCGTTAGTTATTGTCCGCTTTCCCGATTAATTACAGGTATTCCGCTATATTCCTTATTATCATGGAATAATACAATAATAATCAAAAAATAAATAGAATATAGAAATCGTTAACACTATTTAAGCTACTTTTCGAATATAGCTCTTTTAGTTGGAAGAAATAATGAGAAGGACAGAAAGAAAAAACACCTAGCTTTGCAAATAAATAAACCGGTATGGAAATGATTCTCTTTTGCGGAATACAAGCTTCGGGAAAAAGTTCTTTCTATAAGCACTATTTTTTCACGACACACCTGCATATCTCTTTGGACCTTTTGAAAACAAGGAACCGAGAAAACCGTTTCTTGGAATTATGTCTCGAAACCGAGCAATCCTGTGTAATCGACAATACCAACCCCACCCGAAAAGAAAGAACCTTTTATATCGAGAAAGCGAAAAAGAAGAAAAATTGTACCGTCATCGGTTACTACTTTCAATCCAAAATAGAAGAGGCTTTATTTCGAAACTCGGAGCGCTCCGGGAAAGCCCGGATCCCCGACATCGGAATAAAATCAACGTATGTCCAATTGCAATTACCGACATACGATGAAGGGTTTGATAAACTTTTTTATGTAGAACTGAAAAATAACCATTTCATAATCCACGATTGGAAACCATGAATTTCGATGAATTAGACAAAAAAATGAGGGTCTTTGAAACACTTCACGATTGGAGTGTTTCTCCGGAAATATATATGACAGCCCGCATAGACGGAAGAGGATTTACCAAACTCACCAAAGAAATAATTCCGTTTGAAGCTCCCTTTGACATTCGCTTCCGGGATTATATGGTCGAAACAACCCGACATTTGATGAATTGCGGGTTCAAAATAATATACGGGTATACGCAAAGTGACGAGATTTCCTTGCTTTTTGATTTGCATGATACCGGATTCTCTCGCAAAACCCGAAAATTAATTTCGGTATTGGCAGGCGAAGCAAGCGCTAAATTCTCCTGTTTATTGGGACAACCGGCCGCTTTCGATTGTCGAATATCCGAATTACCCCATACAGATTTGGTAATTGATTATTTTCGGTGGAGGAATGAAGACGCTCATCGCAACTCCTTAAATGCCCATTGTTATTGGACCCTCCGGAAGAACGGTTTTTCCAAAACGGAAGCTGCCCGGCAGATTGCAGGAAGAAGCATTGCCGACAAAAATGAATTGCTTTTTTCTTACGGGATTAATTTTAACGACTTGCCTTCCTGGCAAAAAAGAGGGATCGGTTTATATTTCAAAACAATTAACAAAAAAGGTATCAACCGGGAAACAAAGGAAGAGACTGCTTATACCCGAAACAAACTCCATGTCGAATATGAATTGCCGATGAAAGAACAATATGAAGATTTGTTGAAAAGATTAATTTATCCAACCTCATCGGCTGTATCGCAGTAACTCTTTAGTCGCACTAATCTAATATCTCTACCGCAACATTTTAATATCCGTACCGCAGTAATTTAAGAACAGCAAGTACTTGCCGCAATAACGGGAAGTACCTCTAGATTAATTCGGAAGTACTTCCTGCTCTGTCGGGAAGTACTTCCGAATCTATTCCCTCCATTTCGGGGGAACCTCTCATTATTAAACAAACATACTCAATTTTAAGGATATAACCAATAAAATGAAGCCGTTTTTATTCCCTTCCGAAATAATAAATTCAACCATTCATCTGTCAGTTCCAAACCCGTTCATGAAAAGCCGGAATCAGTTTTCGACATTATCCTTGGTGTGTTCTTCGAATTCTTTGGGAGTCATTCCATAGTGAGATTGAAAAAGTTTGATAAAATAAGAAGGGGTATTAATACCGACCATATACGATATTTCATTGACTCTGTATTTGCTTTTTCCGATGAGTTCGGCCGCTTTTTGCATCCGGCACAACCGGATATATTCCAACGGACCGGTGTCCAAAATATCCGTCATTTTCCGATGTAATCCGGAGCGGCTCATATGTAAACATTCGGCCAGTCGAACCACATTAAAGTCGGAATTATCCATGTTCTCCCGGACTATATTATTCACTTTATTTATAAACTCTTCATCCGGACCGGTCATATTCAGTTGCTTCCGGAAAGCAACCGGTTTTTTTATGAAAATATCATTATCTCTTATTTTATTAATTACAAGAGCATTCAATAAGGTAAGCAGGTATTTGACAGAAAAAGGTTTCTCTACATAGGCATCGGCACCCAGCTCCAACCCTTTGATTTTGCTTTCCAGATCACTCTTGGCCGTCAATAATAATACAATAATATGACTGAACCGATCGTTGCCCTTTATATTTTTGCACAGTTCAAAACCATCCATAAGAGGCATTATCACATCACTTATTACAATATCGATCTTATTTTCGGACAAAATTTCCAATGCTTCCAATCCATCTGCCGCTGTGAAGATATTATACCTTTCATTCAACTTTTCGGTCAAAAATGTAACGATCTCCAAGTTATCTTCGACCAGCAGTATGGTAATCTTCCGCGAATCATACAGAAGATCATCTCCTCTATAAGGAGAATAGCTTTCCGGCTCAGCAAAATTAACTCCTTCCGGCTCCATAACCGCTTCCTCATAAAGAGGCAAACGCAATACAAAATTATTACAGTCTTCCCCGGTATGATAAGTAAGACTGCCGGCATGCCTCCGGGTCAATGAACGGGCCAATGACAATCCGATTCCGAAACCACCCGATGGATCTCCTTTTTTAACTTGAAAAAACGGATCGAATATCTTTTCCCTATCTTTCTCGGGAATTAACTCTCCATCATTCTTAACCCGAATTTCAGCATAAGAGCCGTCTTTGGTCAAAAAGATTTCAATCCTCCTTTGAGAGTATTTTATAGCATTGGATATTAAATTATTAATGATTTTGGAAAGCTCTTTTTTATCTGCCATAAGGTATACCGGCTCTTCCGGAGCATGAAGGAGCACCTCTTTCCCGGCTTTATTGATTTGTACTTTAAATAAATAAATGATTTGGTTCAATACATCAAGGAACTCTACCTTTCGAAAATGTAACCGGATATTGTTATCGTCTACCTTCCTGAAATCAAGTAATTGATTTACCAACATCAACAAATTCCGGGTATTATATTCCATAATCTGTAAATATTCCCGATCAGATTCATCTTGAACCTCCTTTTCAAGCAAAGATTCCAACGGTCCGCTGATCAAGGTAAGCGGTGTCCGGATTTCATGTGCAATATTGGTAAAGAAATTTACCTTATCTTCATAAAGATCCTTCTCCCTCTCCATTTTATATATCTTTTGTTTTTCTTTTTGTCGTCTTACATATTTTCGGGTAGAAATTCTTATAATGCAATAGGTAACAATGATCAAACCCACTATATAAATCAAATAAGCACCGGTTGTTCTCCACCAAGGAGGCGTAACAATTATGTCCATATATATTTCTTCCGGATTCCATACTCCATCGCTATTGGATCCTCTCACCTTAAACCGGTATTTTCCCGGAGATAAATTGGAATATGAAGCCGACTGAGATTCCGAAGCATGGATCCAATCGGCATCAATATTTTCCATCTTATACATATATTGATTGCTTTGGGGAGACGAATAACTTAAAGCTACAAAACTCAATGTGATGTTGGTTCGATTGTAAGGCAATATAATTTGTTTCGAGTGCACCGGGCTTTTATGTAAAATCGAATCGGCAGCATTCATCCGGATCTCCTCATTGAACATACACAATTTATTGATATACACAGGAGGAATATAGGAATTGGGTTTTATATTATACGGATCAAAACTGATAAGACCGTTGGAGGTTCCGAAGAAAATCTCTCCATCGGAAGTCATATAACCCGAATTATAATTAAACTGATTGGATGGCAGTCCGTTATCTTTCGTGAAAACCATTACGGATCCGGATTGAGGGTCTAACTTCACCAATCCTTTGTTGGTACCGAACCACAACCGGTGATATTTGTCTTCTACAATTTTATAAGCTACATTATCCGGCAATCCTTGTTCTATGGAATATCTTCTAAATTCATTATACTCTTTATTAAATACACACACTCCTCCTCTATCGGTGGAGAACCAGATTTGTCCCCGGTGATCTTCCGTTATACTGCTGACGGAATTGGAGCTCAATGTATTTTCTTTTATTCCCTCTACAAAATGGGTCACCTCTCCGGTTGCGGGGATATACCTAAACACTCCGCTACCCATAGTCGCCAACCAGATATCACCTTCGGAGTCTTCCATTATATCGTAAGTATAACACCACCCGAATTGGGTCTGTCGCTCAAATTTTTTAGAGGGTCCGGAAGACAAATACACTCCCCACGCATTCCCCAACCAGATGTTATTGCTTTTATCTTTACATAATGCATAAACGCTCTCTTCATTCAATCCCATATAAGCGGGGCTGTAATAATGCGGCTGTCGACCTTTGAGATCCATTGGGACAACATCCAATCCGTTTTTGAAATATCCGATCCATACTTCTTTTTCGTTTAACAATAAAGACAATATCTTATTATAGTGCAAATCAGGAACCACACTGAATTCTCCTTTATTCTTGTCTAATTTGAACACGCCCGCATCTGCGGTTCCGATCCAAAGATCTCCGTTATTGTCCTCAATAATCCGTCCTATCCGTGTTGATTTAATTGACTTGCTTCCTAAAGTCGGCAAATATTTCTTTATATCGATACTGTGATTTGACAAATTGTCAACACCGCTCGAGCCGGTTCCGATCCGGATATTCCCTTCTTTATCTTGGAATATGGTTTCCACTAAATTATCAGAAAGCGAATACGGGTCTGCAAAATCTTCTTGAGCATGATTCACTTTATAAGTGTCCAAATTAAACACATAAAGTCCGAATTGAGTACCGACCCACAACTCATTATTATTTATTATGACCAGGTCTCGGATTATCTTATAATTGGCATCCGGCACGGGAAATTCATAAAACCGGTTGCTCTTCTTATGAAATACAAGTAATTTTTCTTCATGAATGCCAATAAAAATCTCCTCTTTATAGTGCGTGATAGCATAAATATTTTTCCCTCTTAAAGAAAGTTGAGATTGATCGTCCTCAACATAGGAGATAAAACGATCTGTTTCTACATCGTATTCAAATATACCGGACCCGTTACTTCCGATCCAAACCCTACCTTCTTCGTCTATAGTTATGCATTGCGGATTGCTTACACTGGGAAGCAACGAATCAACCACCGTATAGGAGATGAGTGTTTTATCTGCCTCATTAAATTTAAACACTCCTTGATTGGGAGCAACCACCCATATATTTCCAAGTGAATCTTTACGTATATCGGAGATCCACTCTTCAATTATTTCTCCGGTTTGGTTTCGGGTATCAAAGAATGTGAAATTCTCATATACCGGATCAAAAATATAAATTCCTTTATCCGTTCCCAACCACAATTTCCGGTCGGCACTTTCAAAAACAACCCCAATGTTATTATTTCCTATTTTCTTTTTACCATCATAACAGTCAAATACTTTTATTGAATTCCCGTCATAGCGGTTCAGTCGGTTCTTTGTCCCGAACCAGATAAACCCGTAGCTATCCTGAAATATGGATTTTACATTGTTTTGCGATAGCCCCATATCGCTGTTTATATTAGTGAAATAGAAATTAAATGAACAGACTTCAAAACACACTTGCAGCAGAAGCAGTATTAAAATAATCCGGTTTCTCATAATTCATTATTGATTTAAAAGGTTAATTTACGGAAAATTCCGGACTTCGGACACATGAACAATACCATAATTTTCCCGATTCATAGGACAAATGTCCAATGAAAAACAAATGTATACATTTAAGATATCCCAAACTACATTTAAGGAGGTGAAAACCGGTTGTATTTTCCTACTTTTGAAATGAAAAAATCGGAAAATCCGAATGGGTGAAACCTTCCATTCATAATAAAAAAGAAATGTTGTCTTTTAATTAAATTTATCATCATCATGAGAAACAAATCAATCCCACGGATTTTATCTTTTTTATTATTCTTTATGGCAGGTACTCTTCTGCAAAATCAAGAATCAAACGGAACCGGCAACATAGGGATGACAACCGGCTCAATACCTCCGGAAATGTGAAAACTAAAGAATAAATGAGAATGAACAACATGAGAAATTGGATTCTGTTAGGGTTGCTGCTATTGGCAGGATGCTCTAATTCTTCGTATGATGCAGGATTTCAAGAGTGGGAGTTGCTATTCGATAATAATTCCCGCACGCTGACCTTCACCTACCAATCGAAAGAACTGTTGAAAGGAATAACCTGCCGGTATAAATGGGACGGAAATTTCTTTTCCGGAAGCGACTATCCCGAATTATCGGTCCATAATACGGATTGGGAAGACGCTATGGGGAAAGGGAAAAAAATCACTTACCATTATTCCGGACTGACCGGTAAACCGGACATGGAACAGGTATTTTATTTTTATGAAAATACTCCTTAT
>DAIQOU010000102.1:0-11663 GCA_036787725.1 Bacteroidales bacterium | reverse complement strand
CGGGATTGAGAGCGCCGACAGGGATCGAAGACAACCCGGCAAACGACGCTTCGGTAAATGTATATGCATTCGGAAAGACGCTGTATGTCAACTCGACACAACCGATTGTAAACTTGAAAGTTTACACAATTGGGGGAATCGAAGTTCTATCCAACAAAAACATCGGACAAGAGTACCAATGTAAGCTCAATGTTCCCGCCGGTATTTACCTTATAAATTATACCGATAAAAACGGAAATACGAAAGTGGAAAAAATAATCATAAAATAAGTTTCTATAAAGAATCATCTAAACAGGAAAAGTTGCAAACTCAAGGGTTTGCAACTTTTCCTGTTTTTATCCGGAATTAAGTATTATTGATTCCCGGTTCCTTCGCATGAATCAAACGCACTTCCACTTTTCTCCGGATCAAATCCGACAGCAAGCCGAGGAAAGGCTCCGATCCGGTTCCTTTCTTCATATATACGTCTTTTATATCGGCTGTACCGATCCACAATCGTTTTTTGACAGATACTGCTTTAGAAAGAATTTGTTCATAATGAGCGAAATCGGAAATATAAACAGTGGAAGTATTCATACTCTTACCTTAGCAAGGGAAATTCACAAACCCTCAATGTAGTACAGCCGTAAGGAATCAAAGTAATTTCTTCTTCCGGTTGCTCACTTCTTCCTACGGAATAAGGCAACGGTCCTGTCATTTCATTATAAAGTTGCCAGGAAGGAATTTGTTTTGCCTTCACACGGATTTTTATCGGAGCATTTTCCAAGTTCCAAAAGAAATTGCATTTTTGTTTTTCTTCGTCTACGGTTACCCGGAAATGCTCGGCCGGTTTGCTTTTATCAAATGCCATAATTCCGTAATTCCATTTCGTAGGAGAGGTTACCTCATAATAAAATGATCCGTAGCGAGTCACTTCTTCCGGAGCGAACTCTTTCTTTTTCCACTCTTCTTCCATTTGTAATCCGTACACCAGCGGACCTCGTTCTACAGCAATAGAATTTTCATACCAATTACTTACAGTTACTCCCATTGGCAAGTGAAGTTCGATCCGGTCTCCGGGTTTCCAAATACGACGCAAAACAATCCGCCGGTCTTCGATCTTTAGCGTTTCATTCACCCCATTGACCGTAACGCTCGGCTTCTTACACCATTCCGGCACGCGGAGATAAAGCGGGAAAAACACTTCTTTTATTTTATTCTTAAAATTTACGGTAAACCGGATCTTGTCATCGACCGGATAATAAGTATCTTCCGTAATAGTCACCACGCTTCCCGTTCCTACTTTAGCCGTCACTTCCGAAGGAGAATAAATCAATGCTGCCAGCCCGTTGTCCGGAGTAGCATACCACAAGTTTTGCGTAAATTTGGGCCATCCTTGATGCATATTGGAAGCACAACAAGGATATCCGGTCAACAAGCCGAACGTAATATCGGTACCTGCATGATTTGCATCTTCATAAAAATTATGCGTATGACGTGTAACCATCACTTGATTAGCCTGTTGAAAATATTGTTTATTCATAAAGTCATCCGTAATCTGAGTCGGCAACGCATTAAAAGCAATTCGCTCCAGCCGCTCGGCAAACTCCGGATCGCCCGTAATCTCCAACATTTTTTCCAAAGAGAACATCAACTCCACTGCCGAACACAATTCGGAACCTTGTGTAGGATTATTCCCGTGCAATCCTTCATCTCCTCCATACATTCCCTGAGGTTGTCCGTTATATTTACGAATATCAAAAAAAGCTTTTTTTACCGCCTCCCGATACTTCTTTTCCGGACGCTGTTGATAATAAATAATCGGCTCCTTAATTCCCTGTGCCAAATTAACGCAATGGATGGTATTGAAGCGGGAAAGGTCGTCCCGATTTAAGAACATATCCACAAAATCATAACTTTGTTTATGCAGCAAATCTCCCAGTTCCAATAAAAAAGATTCTCCCGTAATGTTATACAACCAATATACAGCCTGCAAATTATCACAGGCTCTGTATTCGGCCCAAAATGTCCAATTGCCTAAAGGAACGGAAGGCAATGTTTTCAACTGATATTGAAAATAACGAGTCATAAAATCAATCACCCGCGTATCACCGGTGGCACTATGATATTGTTGTAATATTTTGAGTACTACCATTCGCGGCCACCAATCCGCCGAATTATCCCGTTGAAGCCCCGGCTCATAACCATAATCTTTTGCCGGTCCGAAAAAGCCGTCTTCCCGCCGGCTGTTCAAAGCCCACTCTATCCAAGGTTGCACTTTGTTTTTGAGCTCTTTGTCGTCCAAAATATACGCTAAAGGCAACAAGCCGTCAATCCAATAAGGTCCCCTCTCCCACTGATCGCCGTCGCCTCCCAACCAACCGTTACGAGGGCCCATTACTTCCGGATACAATGTGTCCATCTGTCCCGAAGCTCCTCTTTTTTGGCGTTCCAGCATTTCCAGCAACCACCCTTTGGCTTTAATACTTCCCAACGGAAGTTCCATATACGGCTTCCGGATCAATGGATAACGGTTATTGGGATAACAAGACTCGTTTGCTTTACCGGACAACCCTCCGCACAAAACAATTATAAAACAGGTGCCAAGAATAATAAATGTTCTTTTCATGAATAAGACCGGGTTTTAAAAGATTATTTATGACTCAAAGATAAATACCTTTTTCAAATAACGACATGCATGTGATTGGAATAATAGAGTTTATGTCAGTCTTTATATTGGATAACAGAACCATAATTGTTTATTAAATAAACAACAGCAGCTGTTTCTTCGATATCGTTTTCCCATAGCAACCGACATGTTTAATTCATTTGCAGCAACGATTCTGTTTTAGATGTACATCTAATACTGCGTTACATGTACATCTAAAGCAGCGCCGGATGTACATCTAAAACATTCTTCTTGCAGCACAAAGAATATGCGTTTTGCTGCAGGTAATAAATGTACAATCATTGCTTTTTTTACTTATATCGCTTGCTTCAACAGATGGACCGAACCGGGGGGCCGATTAGGTTTGGAAAGAAAAGAGAATACTCTTCCGGAGAACCTCGATTCTACTGATCGTGATTTATGTATAAGTTTATGAAATAAAGGATAATATGCCAATTTAATATTTCTCTTGGAGCGCCAATAATGAAAATCAATAGCTCTTACCGAGAAACTCCGGTTCAAAGCGATTCGGAATTTTATAATAAAACCATTTTTCCAACAATGTTTGATTATATTCTGAATCAGACAGGTATTCATAATACATTCTTTTATCATTTACCCGGATCTCAAGACCCCGGGGATAAATCTTATTCCCCCACCCGCAACTGAGTTTTGCCGATTCGATATTATCCCATGGAAAATCCAAATCATTAATGGAAAGTATATCATCATCGGCTGTAAGAGTGTTAATTTGCGGAGGAGCTTTTTTAAATAACAGAATCGATATGATTATAATAAAGGTAACAATGAAAAAAATCAGAAACAGCACCAATCCGACTTTTATTATACCTTTATCGATAAATACAATAACTATAGGCGTTGTAAATACAGTAATTATCACCGATATAAATGCAGAAATGAGAAGCATGGCCGGCACTTCTTTCATTCCGGGCTCTTCAGTCTGTTTGATTTCGAAATGTAAAGGCACCGGTCTTATCATGGAAGCCTTTTTCATCAAATAAGAAACAAGCTCCTTGTATTTTTTCTTATTGCAATGGAACAATAAAAGTTCTGCATATTTTTCGGAACGGTCATACACTCTTATCCCCCACCTTTCGTAATAGGAACGTCCGGAAGAAGTATACATAAAGCCTACCGGCAGAAAAATATATTTATCATATTCATACTCTTTTCCATTAAAAAGGAAAGTGTCATCCATAATTTCACAATCCTTTGATTCTTTATGTTTTATGAAATAAATACCAAAAGCGAGTAACGCATGGGCCATTAATATTAAACCGATACAAAGTTTCCAAGCTTCCTCTTCCGGATAACCGACAAAAAAAGGAAGGATGGCAATAACCAGAAACACAAAATAGACGATTTTTATAAGAGTGAAACTATAATCGGCATACAGTTTGAACTTCTTGTTTCCCATATATTTTCTCTTTTTTTACAAAGATAAGTACTTATCCGACAGGATATGTTCCGACTCGTTGTAAATGTAAGTATTCAACTTTTACCGAACAACCGACTCTCTTCCGTACTTTAAATTGGAGTATAATTTTTACCTTTGCAACCATGTTGGACTTTCTTTTGTAAAACATAATACTTACTTCCATGAAAACAAAGGCATTCATTTCTGTGGTTTTATTATTTTTTCTTTCCTGTACTCTGTCGGCACAAGGAGGACAAGTCTTCGAAACGCGTACACTCAAAAGCAATATCCTGAAATCGGAACGAAAGTACTCCATTTATCTTCCTCCGGGTTATGAAGATACCGACCGGCATTATCCTGTTCTTTATCTTCTTCACGGAGCCGGCGATGATCATACCGGGTGGGTCCAGTTTGGTCAGGTTCAACACATTGCCGATAAAGCCATAAGAGAAGGAACGGCATCTCCCTTGATTATTGTCATGCCCGACGCCAACACCGGGATTCGCGGATACTTCAATGCTCCGGACGGAAAATTCAACTACGAAGATTTCTTTTTCGAAGAACTGATCCCTCATATTGAATCCACTTACCGGGTACGCGGAGAGAGACGTTACCGTGCAGTGGCCGGCTTATCCATGGGAGGAGGAGGAACCATTTTTTATGCGCTTCACCGCCCCGATCTGTTTGCCGCTGCCGCTCCTTTAAGCGCCGCTACCGGACAACGGGATTTGGAACGATTCAAATCCAACCTGAAAACGAACGGAACCGAACTTTCCGACGAACAAATCGAAAGCTATTTTGCTTATCACAATATGGAAGCGCTCATCAAGAATGCTTCTGAAGAACAATTAAACAAAATAAAAAGCATTCGGTGGTATGTCAGTTGCGGAGACGATGATTTCTTGTATGAAGGGAATTGCCTGTTACATATCCTTTTCCGCAAAAATGAGATTCGACATGAATACCGCGTAAAAGACGGAGGACATACGTGGAGCTATTGGCGTATGGAATTGCCATTAGTGTTGGAATATGTCTCCAAATCATTTACTCAATTTTGAAATAAAGGAGATCAACCCGGTTGACAAATATAAAAGTCAGTCTCCCCAATCACTGCTTTTTAGTAAAAACCATTGGAATCAATTAATAAAAATTATCCGGAATGATAAAATACTGCTACGGACTCTTACTGCTGCTAATATCGTTTTCTTCCTGTTCGGAAGAAAACGATCCGGACACAAGTGCCGGGAAGACCTATGTAATCAAGAATGAAGTATTTGGTATCCGTGCCGATAAAACGGATGCCCGAGCAACGACAGACGGTATTAATAAGGCTATCGAACAGGCCAAAGCGGAAGGATATACTACCGTGAAACTGACCGAAGGCGACTACCTGATCTATTGTATCGGAGAAGGCGATTGGTATCCGGTCAACGGCATATTTGTTCCTACCAATATGACCTTGGACCTGACCGGTGCCCGGTTGTATGTCGAACCGAATAACTCCAAGCATTATGCCCTGATTCAAATCGATCACGTGGAAAATGCCGTTGTGATAGGCGGGCATTTAATCGGTGACCGTGCTCAACATGATAAAAGCCATATTTCGGGATATGGGATCCAAGTGATTGCTTCACGCAATGTAACCCTCAAAGACGTAAAGATAGAAGGTATGACAGGCGACGGTATTCTATTTACCATGTATACCTATATGCATTTTCACGGAAGGTTTCCCTCCAAAAATGTATTGGTTACGGGATGCGACATTTCAGATTGCGGCAGGCAAGGCCTCCATGCGATTCAGACCGTCGGTCTCGAAATTTCAAATAATAACTTTCATGATATTTCGGGCGGTAATCATCAGTATGCAATAGATATAAACCCCAATGGGGCTTGGCAAAGTGTTGTCGAAAACATCAAAATACATAACAACCGATTCGAAAATTGCACCAACGGATCGATGCGGTTATGGAACGGAAGCAATATGGAAGTCTATGAAAACCAAATGGAAAACATGGGTATTTTTTGCGTCTCCCCTCAGCGGGTACATATTCACAACAATATACTTACAGGCAACGGATCCATTTATATCGGTGAAGGAAGCACAGACATTTGTGCCCCTACCGACGGCAAATACAAAAACGAATGTTTCAAAGTGACGGACCTGTCCGCAAAAACAGGAAATTTCCCTTGCCCTTAACTGCTTACGAATCCATCAACGGGTGGTCAAACGACACCGGTTTTGATTTTTTGATCCTTTTGTATCAAGGCAAAAGTAAGGAGATTAAATAAGATACCGAGATAATAACACTTTACTATATTTTATATACATAAGCTCTATTTATGAAAACAAATTATACATTTCTATTGATATTATGTCTGCTTCTTTCCTGTTCGAAAGATGACGATAAACCGAGCTCCGATAAGGTGTATGTTATTAATAATGCTGTTTTCGGCATATCATCCGATAAAACAAATGCCCGACAAACGACCGATGGTATAAATAATGCGATCGAACAAGCAAAAGTCGAGGGATATACTCAAATAAAACTGAAACCGGGTGAATACCTGATACGTTGTACAGGCAGCAGCGGCTATGAAGATTGGAACGGGCTTTTCATGCCCAATAACATCACGTTGGATCTGACGGGAGTAAAACTGTATGTCGAATCCAATACAGACAATTCCTGTAAGCTGATCCGGATTGACCAAGTGGAGAATGTAACAATAAAAGGCGGACATCTGATCGGCGAAAGAAACGATTACACCGGTCCTTCCGCCAAGCATAGCGGCAGCTGCGCAATTGATATAGCCTGTTCTCGGAATATCACTATTGACGGAACCAAAATGGAACAATTTGCAGGGAGCGCCATATGGATCGGATATGGATTTGTTGCTCCAAATGAAAGGCGGTTGAATAAGAATATTAACATACTCAACTGTGAGATTTCCGATTCCTGGATGCAAGGAATCAGCATCGTACATGCAGCAGATGTAGAGATTGCCAATAATAAGATTTATAATATCGGCGGTGTAGAACCGGGCTGCGGAATCGATATTGAACCCGAAGCAGATTGGACCGGTTCCCGGCCGTGGAAATCGTGGGTAGAGCGGGTAAATATTCATCATAATGAATTTAAAGACACCCAAGCCGAAGGATTATGTATCGTAAACGATTATTCTACCGATATCGAGGCTGCCGACAATATATTTGACAATTCGGCCATCGTAATGAACCGTAACCCCAAAAGAATCCGTCTGATACGGAATACATTGAAAGGGTGGGAATCCTATATGGTGGCACGAACGTCCGAAGATGTATATATGCCGCTGGAAGGTCCCGACAAAAACAACATGCAATATCCGCAGCGTGCCATAAATTGCTCCAAACAAACCGGATACATCAAAGAGACCGATAATTACACTCATTGTGAATAGTTGTAAGAAACGGCACCAATAATGAATTTCTCAATCATCAAAAAATGACTCACAATTTGTTTTGCCGCACATATTCGGCCGGTGACATACCATAATAGTCTTTAAAGCAATTTGTAAAATACTGATGAGAAGAAAAGCCTACGGCGTATGCAGCTTCCGATATAGATATCTTTTTTTCCCTCAGTAAAACAGCTGCATGTTCCAGCCGTACATTCCGCAAATAAATACTCGGAGTAAGTTGAAATAACTCCTTCATTTTACGGTGCAGGTGTACTCGGCTGATGCCGATTTCCGAACTCAAATATTCTATACTCAGTTCGGAATTTCCTATATGTTTAAGAATAATACGATTCAGCTTTTCTACCAATTTATCATCGGCGCTTTTCACCTCCGGAGCGGCTATTTCGGCTTTCCGGTCCATAGCCTGTTGCGCTTTTATTAACGCTCTTTTCTTTAACAAGGTGGCTATATTCATCATCAGGTAACGCAAATCAAACGGTTTATTGATATACACATCCGCCCCTGCGCCCAAGCCCTCGAGACTGTCATTCACGGTTGTTTTGGCCGTAAGCATAATAATCGGAATATGCCGGGTCAGGCTGTTCTCGTTTAACTTTTTAGTCATTTCAATTCCATCCATCCCTTCCATCATAATATCCGTAATGATAAGGTCCGGTAATTTCGTCACAGCTATCTCATATCCTTTTCTTCCATCAGCAGCTTCCAATACATTAAAACGGTTCTGCAACTCATTTCTTAATAAAACACGAATATCCGGATTGTCTTCCACGACCAATATCCCGGGTTTATTTTTAGAAACCGGAGCACAATCTTTATTCCCAAAATCTTCGGCTTCATCCGCTTGCAACAACAAGTCAATCTCTTCCGAAGAAATGCGGGTAACATAGTCGGCCAATATGTTTTTAGTTTCTTCTTCCGAATAATCGGTTTCGAGATAAGGTATTGTTACTGTAAAAATACTTCCTTCTCCCGGCATACTATCGACATCGATACTGCCATGATGCAGTTCTACCAGCATTTTGCACAGATGAAGTCCTATGCCGGTACCGGTTTTGGCAGCATTTTGTTGATTGACTTGATAGAACCGTTCAAAAATCTTCTTTATATATTCCCGGGCAATCCCTTTTCCGTTATCCTCAATTTTAAACTCCAGTTTATTATCTTTGGATATACTCACCCGAACTACGATCTTGCCGCCTTTGGGAGTATACTTAAAAGCATTTGACAGCAGGTTGTACAATATTTTGTCAATAAAATCCGAATCGAGCCGGACCGTATCGGGCAGCTCTCGGGTAATAAACTCCAGTTCAATATTTTTACTTTGGCTTAAAGGCATAAAAGAATCGATAATATCCGTTACGAAAGAGACCACATCCACTTCCCGTATCGATAATTGCATCTGCCCTCTATCTATTTTCCTTATATCCAGCATTTGGTTTACCATCCGCAATATTCGGGAAGCATTTCTGTACATAATATGGTATGTTGAATTAGTACCGAGCTCTTTATTTTCTTCGATCATTTTCAATAAAGGAGCTATTACCAATGTCAATGGGGTTCGGATTTCATGTGAGATATCGGTAAATAACTGTAATTTCGATTGAGACAGTTGTTCTCTATGCTCTTTAGCCAACATTACTTGTTTTTCTTTTTCACGTATCATAATTATTTTATACAGACCGTACAAAATAGCTCCAATAAGGATACCGTATAAAATTTTAGCCCATCCGGTAAGCCACCACGGCGGTAAAATGGAAATGGTCAATTGCTCGGTTTGTTCATAAGCGGAACCGGCATAAGCTTTCACCGTAAAAATATATTTTCCGGGAGGAATATTGGTATAAACAGCGGTTCTGCTACCGTCTTCCGACGATTGCCATTCTTTATCAAGCCCTTCGAGCCGATATTCGTACTTAATCCTTTCGGGAGTTATAAATTCGAGGGCATCGAAACTGACGGAGAAATTATTCTGATTGTAATGCAGGGTAATCTCCTTAATATATTGAAGCGATTGGGGAAGAATGACATTCCCTCCATAGGAAGTTCCTATCGACACCTCCTTATTGAAAAGCATAAGTTTGGAAAAGACGGGTCCTGCAAAAGGAATTTCCTTATCCATATCTTCCGGATTGAACCACGTTACTCCGTTTGTTCCCGCAAAATAGAGGTATCCGTGTGGACTGACAGCGGAAGAGCGGGGTTTAAATTCCGTATTATTTAATCCGTATGAAATACCGTAATTGATAAACTTTTCCTCGTTTTTTACATACCGCGCAATACCGTTATTGGTGCTTACCCAAAGATTTCCTTCCGTATCTAACTCAAAGGAAGCAATGATATTGCTTGGAAGCCCTTCTTTAGTGGTATACAACTTTATTTCCCCGGTTTCTTTATTTAATTTGCTCAGTCCCCACTCGGTACCTATCCAAATACATTTGTCCTTATCTTCACAAAATGCGCTTATCACATTGTTATTTATCACTTTATCTTCTTTGGTATAAGATTTTATTTTATTTGTACTCAGATCCATACAACTGAATCCGGTATAAGTACCTGCCCATAATGTATTATCGCTATCAATAAATAAAGTATTACACCAATCGCTCAACAGCAAATTGTCTCTGTTGTGTGTCCCTTGGCGGTAATAAATAAAAGATTCTTTGTGGCGATCCATTTTGTTTATACCTCCTCCGTTTGTTGAAATCCAGATATTTCCTTCTTTGTCTTCCGCAAACCCGGTGATATGATTACTGTTTACTGAAGTATGGCTTTTGCTCTTATTAAAATGCCTGATGGTTCCGGTCCGGGAATTATATAAATAAAAACCATGGAGATAAGTCCCTATATATATATTATCTTCGGAGTCTTGGTACAAACAAGTAATCACATTTTCATCCGAAAGAAACTTATCTTTGGAAACATACCGTTCCCCGTTGAAAATCAGCCTGTACAGACCGCTTCCATTGGTTCCTACCCACAATGTATTCTTTTTATCCACCAACAAAGACCCCACACTCTGGTCGGATATATTCAGATTGCTGTAAGGGTTATTGGTCAGGTATTCAAATCCGCTCTTTTGGGAAGGCATGACCACAATTCCCTTCTCCATATACGACACCCAAATATTACCCCGGTGATCTTCGTATATGTTTTCTATTTTTCCCACCCTTGGGTCGAAGCCGACATTATCGATAAAATAAGGTGTAAATGTTTCTTTTTCTTCATCAAAAATCCACAAGCCGCCACCGTCCGTGCCTACCCATATTCTTTCTTTACTGTCTCGTAAAATGACCTGAGACAATTTCAACGCCGGATTTTCAGTTATATTTCCTATAGATTGTACCAAGTGTGTTTGGGCATCTATTCTGAACAAACCGCCACCCAATGTAGCAACCAATATATTTCCCTTACCATCTTCACACAGGGAAAATGCTTGATATTTAGTCAATACACTATTAAAAGGGTGTAAAGTATTAATATTTTCCACTTGCCCTGTTTGCGGATAGAAAATATCTACTCCGTCATTTTTATTTGCCAACCAGATTTCACCTTTCGAAGAAAGCATCATCATCACGATATTCAATTTTTTTATGTCGGGATTGTTGTATAAACGGGTTGAATTATCCAAGATGTTGACACAAAGCAATCCTCCGTCATTTAAAGCGATCCAGACATTTTTATTCCGGTCTTCAATAATACATGATATCTTGGTACTTGAAATAAAGGGATATTCATCTTCAAAACAGTTGCTGAAAGTCTCGGTTTTATAATCATATTGATACAAGCCGCTTAAAGTACCTATCCAGAAATTATTTTCCGAATCTTCAAAAACCGTCAGAATGTAATTGTTAGGCAGAGAGGCCGGATTCTCGAACGATTGAGTGAATACTTTGATATCGTTTCCGGTAATACGATTTAATCCGTAATCGGTAGCTATCCAGACATTACTTCTTTTATCCTGAAATATATAATGTATACTGCTGTTGGACAGCCCGTCTTTGACCGATATAAAACGCATCGATGCATAAAGGGTAATGTCAGGTAATAATAAAAATATAAAAAGCCCGATGATATTTATCAAGCCCTTGGGATATTCAAAAAATCTGCTTCTCATATTTTATG
>DAIQOU010000101.1:0-11679 GCA_036787725.1 Bacteroidales bacterium | reverse complement strand
GGTTATAATATATAGTTTTTCCAGCAAGTCTTTGGGGAGATTTTGCGCCGGCGCCGGATTCAAAATTATTTTTTTATTTTTCTTTATTGCCATTTCAGCGGTAAAAGAAACTGTTTCCAATGGAATTTCTAACTGCATCACGATAATATCGGCCCGGTTCAAGGCTTCTTCCGCTTGTTTAATATCAACCGGAGAAAGATTGGCATTAGATCCGGAAGCAACTAAAATACTATTTTCGGCATTTTCATCGACAGTAATTAAGGCTACTCCGGACGGATTCTTTTTGTCGGAAAAGATATAAGAAGTGTCTATTTCTTCTTTTTCAAATAATTGTTGAGCCTGACGTCCAAATACATCACTCCCGGTTTTGCAGATAAAAGAAACAACTCCTCCCAGTCTTGCTATTGCGACTGCTTGATTAGCGCCTTTTCCTCCGGGGTTCATAAAAAAAGTTCCACCTATAACCGTTTCTCCGGGTCGAGGTAAATGTTGGGTTTGAATAACCATATCTGTGTTACTGCTTCCAACGACCAAGATCTTGGCGGCATGCATTTCTGAATTTGTGTTTTTCATATTTTTGACTTTTTGTTTATTTATATTTGTTGGAGAGACGGAATAAAATGCGGTTTTGTACTCACAGAATCAAAAAAATCAAACCCTCTTCCTTTATAGAGACTGCTTGACAAAAAGAACCATAAAAACTATTTCATTATGTAATGAGTACAAAAACGAAGTTTAGTAAGTGTTCTTCATGAATGTTATTAGAATTTCAAGTAATTATTTTTTAATTTTAATTGTAAAATTTATTAATATAGTATCATGAAAAAGTTTTTAGTAAACCTTGCAGCACTGGGATTTTTACTTCCCGGATTAGTAGCCTGCAATCACAAAGAGCCTGCTTTAACCCAAACGGTTATTCCCGCCGCATTTACCCTGAGTAAAGAAAAACTATTAGATAAAATAAAAGGAGGGTGGGCCGGACAAACCATAGGATGTACGTATGGAGGTCCTACCGAGTTTAAATATAATGGGACAATGATCGGGGATTATGTGCCGATTGAATGGCCTGACGGATATATTAAGTGGTGGTATGAAAATTCATCGGGTCTTTATGATGATGTATATATGGATCTTACATTTGTAGATGTTTTTGATCGCCTGGGATTAGATGCTCCGGTTGATTCTTTCGCTATGGCTTTCGCTACTGCAGAATACATGCTTTGGCATGCCAATCAGGCAGCGCGTTATAACATCTTACAGGGAATAAAACCTCCTGCTTCAGGGCATTGGTTGAATAATCCGCATGCGGATGATCTGGATTTTCAGATAGAAGCCGACTTTGCCGGTTTGATGTCGCCCGGGATGCCCAATACAGCTTCTGAAATATCTGATAAGATCGGGCATATTATGAATTATGGAGACGGTTGGTATGGTGGTGTTTATATTGCGGCTATGTACAGTCTGGCTTTTGTTTCTGATGATATTGAATTTGTTGTAACAGAAGCATTAAAAACCATACCGGAGCAAAGCAGATACCACAAATGCATGAAAGATGTAATCCAATGGCATAAACAATACCCCGACGATTGGAAGCAAACCTGGTTTGAGTGTGAGCGAAAATGGAGTGAAGATATCGGTTGTCCCGGTGGGGTTTTTACTGCTTTTAATATAGATGCAGTGATAAATAGCGCTTATATCTTGATCGGATTATTGTACGGAGAAGGTGACTTTTATAAAACAATGGATATATCTACCCGTTGCGGACAAGATTCAGATTGTAATCCGGCATCTGCCGCCGGTATTTTAGGTACTATGTTAGGTTACAGTCAAATACCTGAGCAATGGATGAAGAATCTGAGGGAAGTGGAAGATATGGATTTCGCCTATACCACTATTTCTTTGAAAAAGGCATATCGGATGAGTTTCGATCAGGCTTTACAGTTAATTGAGCGCCATGGAGGGAAGATTGATGAGGATACCGTAACACTGATGTACCGGCAGCCTGTTGCCGTAAAATATGAAAAAGCATTTGAAGGTTTGTACCCCGTGAAAAGAGAAGGTATTTATAAATCCATTACTGATGTAGGAGAATACACATTTGAAGGCGTTGGTATTGTCTTTCAGGGACAAGTAAAATCAAAAAACGATCAGTATGTTGCTGAAATTGAAATGTATATTGATGGACAGTTAGTGGAAAAAGCGAATCTGCCGGCATCTTTCACCACTCGGCGAGAAGAATTATGTTGGAAATATCAACTTCCCGAAGGAAAACATGTCGTCCGATTTAACTGGTTGAATCCGGATAAAAATGCAGATGTCAATGTCGGATTGGCAATAGTATATGATACCGATAAAAGAATGTAGAAGGTGGGTCAAGTCGTTTTTAATATCTCATTCGTAATCAATTCAGACTCATCTAAATAGATGAAATGAGAGCTTTTGCCGGTTATGATATGACGAAGGTTGCTGTGTTCCTTCTCCACTTGTTTATTCAGCCGGAGATGAACTTCAAAGGCTATTTTATTAAATTCGACAAACTTTTCATCTGTTTCCACTTCTTTTATTGAGGTAAATAAATACACCGGAATATGTGCCGGTAAGGGATATCCTTCATCCGACTGCATTTACTCCAAATTAAAATGAATTTCATCGGCGGCTCCGGAGGAAATCCGGCTTGTCAAGCTTAACAGCCGTAATTATCTATTCATTTCTGTCCTGTGGCCATATCGGCCTTGCCGGTGCTGTATATGCGATTTTCATTTCAGATAATCCTCTTATGTAAAGAATAATCACGGTTTTTAGACAATTTGGTTGCCGGGAAGGAATAAATGTTATATTTTGTCGTTTTCTAAAGTGTAGTATAGGTTGATTTCATACATTCTATTGTTAAACTATTATTAATAACCGGTCAATTATGTCGCATATCCCAATTCATTTGCTAAACGAACGGGCAGAGAGGGGGCTGGAAGTGAAACATCTTACAGAGGCTAAAGCATGGAATGAAATAGAGGGATTTGCAATACACCGGGATGATCACTATATTTTTCTTCTGATAGAGAGTGGAAGCGGGTCGATGGAGGTTGATTTTAACCGAATTGTTCTTGTGGAACGAGATTTTTATTTTGTTGCACCCGGTCAAATCCATCACAGTGTCAATGCAAGCCGGTCGGTTGTGTGGTTGGTGTTGGCAGATCCGTTGTTGATTCCTAAAGATTACCGGGAAATATTTGAAAATAACTTGTTGTTGCAAAAACCATGCAGGTTGACCCGGCCGGAATTCGTACAATTCCGGGAAATTTTGCACTTGTTGGAAGAACAATATTCAAGCGATCCCGACGCCATTTTTTACAAACAACTTACCTATGCTGTTTTAGATGTGTTTTTATGTGCAGCGGCACGCGCTTATTTATCGACAAATCCCGCATCGTCAACGAATGTTTCACGAATTTTGCAAATAACCCGTGAATTTCGAAACCTGTTATCGGAAAATTTTCAATCGCAGAAAAGGCCGTCGTATTATGCGAATCGGTTAAATATATCCGAATCTTACTTGAATGAGGCAGTAAAAAAGACAATGGGATTTACGGTTACCTATTTGATACAACAACAGATTGTATTGGAAGCCAAACGTTTATTATGCTTCAGCAAACTTAACGTTAAAGAGATTGCACATGCTTTGGGATACGATGACCACGGTTATTTTTCCAAGTTATTCAGGCAATTCACACAAATGACTCCTCTTGCTTTTCGGAGCAGTTACTTGAAATAATACCATCATTACCGGCTTTTCTCCCTTTTCCTATATCTTATAGTCCGATACTTTTGTCCTATCACTTAAGTATTAATTATATGAATAGGAAGCAGTCGCTCGTTTTACTTTTATGTTGTTTGTTTTTAATGCCGGTTATACTATCCGCGCAATTATCTGTTCAAAATATACGGGGTACGGTTCGTGATGCCGTATCTGATATTCCCTTGCCCTATGGTTCGGTGGTATTGAAGAATACGGTTTTGCCCACAGGAGTAGCAACCGATAGTCTCGGTAATTTTATTTTTAGAGATATTCCTGTAGGTCGTTATGATATCGAAGTATCCTATGTTGGTTATGATCCGGTAATAATTCAAGAGATACTTCTTACGTCCGCAAAAGAAGTGGTATTGGATATTAACTTACAGGAAAATTCTACTGTCTTGGGAGAGGTTGTTGTCAGGCCTACGGTTAATAAATCTCAGCCTATGAACAAGATGGCACTTTCAGGAGCACGAATGTTAAGTGTTGAGGAAGCCGGCCGCTATGCAGGAGGATTTGACGATCCGGCCCGTTTGGCGTCGGCATTTGCCGGAATAACTACTAACATCGGCGACAACGGAATCGTGGTACGCGGCAATGCCCCCAAGTTCCTGCAATGGAGGTTGGAGGACATTGAAATTCCCAATCCCAACCACTTTGCCGAAGTTGCCGGTTTCGGCGGTGGCGGTTTGACGGCATTAAGCAGTCAGGTGCTGGGCAATTCCGATTTTTTTACAGGCGCTTTTCCTGCGGAATACGGGAATGCCTTGTCGGGAGTTTTCGATATTAAATTACGCACGGGAAATAACGAGCGGCGGGAAAGTACAGCACAGATAGGAGTGATCGGTATCGATGTGGCCTCCGAAGGTCCTTTTAAAAAAGAAGGGTCGGCATCTTACTTGTTTAATTATCGTTATTCTACTTTCGCTCTGATGTCGGGATTTTTGCCTGATGGTGCCGATGCCATGCGCTATCAGGATTTATCTTTTAAGTTGAATTTTCCTACAAAACGGGCCGGGACATTCTCTGTTTGGGGGATTGGATTAATAGATCGTAATGGAGAAGATGCCAAGACGGATAAGGAGGACCGGGAATATTCAGATGACAAGGAAGCGTTTGAAAGTAAGTTGTATATGGGAGCGATGGGTGTTGCTCACCGGATTTCGCTTAACAACAATGCTTACTGGAAAACAACATTGGCAGCGACTGTCAACGGGATTGATACACATACCGAACAAATGGATGACAGACTGCAATTACAACCGGAGAATGTTATAAATAAGACAAACCTGAATGTTGTATTGTCTTCGTATATTAATAAAAAATTCGGGGCAAGACATACCAATCGTACCGGAATAACCGTTACCGGATTGATGTATGATATGTTGTTGAAAAATGCCGATCCGGTTCCCGGTCCCATGCAGACCTTGGTCGATGAAAACGGAACAAGCACATTGGTTTCGGCATATACCCATTCACTCATCAGCTTGGCTGAACAATGGATGCTTACAGCCGGCTTGCATGGACAATATTTTACATTAAACAAGCATTACAGTATTGAGCCTCGCTTGGGATTGCGATTTAACATAGCAGGCAATCAATCTCTAAGTTTATCCTATGGACTGCATAGCCGTTTGGAATTGCTGAATTATTATTTTACCCGTAATGAAGCCGGAGAATACATCAATAAAAAATTAAATTTTACACGCGCCCATCATTTCGTTTTATCGTATGATAGGAATCTTGGTAACAACTGCCATTTACGTGTCGAACCTTATGTGCAGCAACTGTATGATGTGCCGGTTATTGCCGACAGCTCCTATTCATTTCTCAATCTGAAAGATGAATGGTTTGTAAACAACCAATTGGTAAATATCGGAAAGGGCATCAATTATGGTATTGATCTGACTTTTGAGAGATTCATGTCGCAGGGATATTATTTTATGTTTACGGCATCGTTGTTCAATTCCCGGTATCGGGGCGGTGATAACGTTTGGCGCAATACAAGATTTAACCGTAATTATTTGTTCAACTTTCTGATTGGTAAGGAATGGATGGTAGGGCGTACAAAACAGAATATGTTTAGCGCTAACGTACGCCTGTCATATCAGGGGGGAGATCGCTATTCGCCGGTTGATGAACAAGCTACATCAGACCGTCCCGACAAAGAGGTGCAATATGATGAATACAATGCGTTCAGCAAGCAGTTATCTCCTATTTTCCTAAGCCATTTTACGGTAAGTTATAAAATTAACCGTAAGCGCGTAGCCCATGAATTTGCCATAAAAGTTCTTAACGCTACAGGATATGAAGAGTATTTCGGGCATGGTTATAACTTTAAGACCCATCAGGTCGAGGAAATGCGAGAGGGCATAATTATGCCTAATATCAGTTATAAGATAGAGTTTTAATGGATGTCGGATGATGAACCGAAAAAATCAAATGCCTGCCTCTTAATTTGCCGACCGCATCAATTTAACATTTTTACTGCAACATTTTAATAATGGCAGTGCAATAATTTAGAAGCGGGAAGTACATGCCGTTGTCATGGAAAGTACCTGCCGATTAAGTGGGAGGTACATGTGAATTGATTGGAAGGTACCTCCGGGTAGATAAGCTTTTATTTTCAGGATAAGGAAGACCCAAAGCAAACATACTCATTTTTAAGAAGAAAAGCAAACGTCGGATTGCTTCTTTATAAAGAATAAATGGAGCCGTCCTATGAATAAAAAGAACAGCTCCTATCCTTAGTCGGAATTTATTTATTAAAAAGAAGATTTGACAAATATACTTCCAAATAAGTATATCCGTTTTCATTCTTGTCATTTGCTTTTTTTCCGGGATAATGTTGTTGAAGCCATTGGTCGGGAATACCGTCCCGGTCATTATCATCAGGGAGTGTATTCGGATCGTAATCGTAAGATTCCCAACCTTCCACATCTTCTTGAGAGTCTATTAATCCCGGTTTGCTTGTACTCCCGGAACTTTTTTCCGGCGTAAGCCCTTTACGTGTTTCTTCCGCTATGCGACTATCGGTTTTGTCGCGGCGGAACGATGCTCCCCCATGAGCCAAGACGCTTTCGAAAGCTTCTTCCGGCGATTGGGTTGTTATTTCCCAATGACCGAATTCCAATGGAGATAAAATTTCCGATAATGTATTGGATTTCGGATTCGGATGTATGCCGAGGTGATTATTTTCGGTTACTTCCGGATGGCCGTCCATATAGTTGCCTGCCACATAGAAGCGTCCCCAAACTCCTTCCGGTTGTTTGTTTTTTCCATTATCCGGGTTGGGTTGAAAGATGCGGTTCGGATAACTTGACGTTGGGGCGGGTTTATAATAATTATTAATCAGATTGTATTTACCCCCTTCTCCTCCGTAACCGCTGTTTATTCCCCAATTATAAATAACATTGTTTCGGAAATCAACAGCTTCCAAATCGGGACGGTTGGAATATCGGCTTCCGCACATGCGCGGGTTACGGCTGTCGTGCGCAGCCAACAGGTTATGATGGAACGCCACGTTTTTTCCACCCCAAATACCTCCATAACCGTGATTTCCTTTGGTATGAACGGATTTTCTTAAGCTTTCCGAAATAATGCACCATTGCAAAGTCAGGTCTTCATTATCATACAACGAAACACATTCGTCCGTACTCCAACTCATGGAACAATGATCGATAATTACATTTTTGCATCCTTTCCCCGTCAGTGCATCGCCGGTGGTACCGGACTTGTCTCCCAACCGAAAGCGCAAGTAGCGAATGATAATATTATTTCCGGTTAATTGTGTTTCATTATCGGCGATGCAAATTCCTTTTCCGGGAGCGGATTGTCCTGCAAGGGTGGTATTGTCCGGAATCGTCAGTTTGGATTTCAAGCGGATGATGCCGGCTACCTTAAAAAGAATGGTTTTGGGACCCGGGCGACTCAGACACCAACGCAAGGTTCCCTCTCTCAAGGCTTCGTTTCCGGTTTCGTCATCTTCTAATGAATTAACGAAATAAACGGTCCCGTCCCGTCCTCCGGAAGCATATTTCCCGGGTCCTTCCGCTTCCGGGAAAGCCGGTATTCGGTTGCATGTTTCGTCCGGAAGCGAGTCGATTACCCGATTCCCGTTGATAAATGTATTGTCAAAGTTTACACATTCGGCCCCCGTAATTTTTTTATCGATCTCTACATTGTTGAAATTGCAATTCCGGATCAACACGTTTTGTACTTGAATTGAATGTTCCAATCCGTCGATAAAAATACCGTAACGGCTTTTATTCGAAGTAATATTTTCCAATATTACATTCTTTACGGAAGGTATATTGGGACCTTCGTATACTCGTTCATACTTCATTTCTACCCGAAAAACGGCCTCTTTACACACGCCGACCTTAATGTTCCGGACGAACAGGTTTTCTATTTTTCCGCCGCGTATGGCATTGGATTTGATTCGAACCACCCGGTCCAATTCGGGGCTGTCCATTTCACAATTTTCTGCCCATACGTTATAACAGCCTCCCGATATTTCACTGCCGATCACTACTCCTCCATGACCGTCTTTCATTATACAATTTCGAATAATGATGTTTTTACTTGGGATCCCCCAACGAAATCCGTCGTTATTTCGTCCCGACTTGATGGCAATACAATCGTCTCCCGTATTAAAATAACAATTCTCGATTAATACGTCGGTGCACGATTCGGGGTCGCATCCGTCGTTATTGGGGCCGTGACTGTCCATCGTTACTCCTCTCACAATTATATTTTGAGACAATAAGGGATGAATCAGCCAAAACGGAGCATTGATAATTTTGATATCTTCAATCAATACATTGGTACATAAATATGGTTGGATGAATGGAGGACGAAGGCAATCTTCTTCGGTCATAACCCGATCTTTTATAGGAATATTGGCATCACACATGGCAGCCAGTCGGTTGCGGCCGGCTTGTTTTGCCGGATGCCATTCCTGGGAGATCATTCCCTCTTTCCATCCGTATTCTTTCTTTCCTTTCCAGGGCCACCAGTGGTTGTTATCGGCTTGCCCGTCTAATATACCCTTTCCGGTAATGGCAATATTTGTTTGTTTATAAGCATAAATCAGCGGTTTGAAATTGATGCAATCCCAACCTTCCCAACGACTGATTACGAATGGTTTGTAGTCGTCGGGATTATTGGAGAACTTAAGAATCGCTCCTTCTTCCAGATGCAATCGAACATTGCTTTTCAATTCGATCGGGCCGGTATAATGTGTTCCGGAAGGAATCACTACAGTACCTCCTCCCTCTCGATTGCATACTTCTATTGCTTTACGGATAGCTGTGGTTATCATTTTATCCGTAAGATCGGATCGGTAGTCCGTAACGGAATAAGTTTTGTCCGGGAATCGGGGCGGGATGATCCGGTCGGCTACCCGGTCCTTTTCTAACCAAGGATTTGTAGCGGAAAGCGTATTTTCCGAAAAAGAACCGGTTCCGACACCTAACAAAACAATAATGCTGACGATAATATTTTTCATTTAATCACAATCATTAATTAAATCTCTTATTTATCCGATTTTTTTAGCAAATCGGTTTCTTGAAATAACGTTGTCGGGAATATATCGTATTATTTTTCAATACGAAACCAATCGATATCGATTCTTCCTCCATCGTTGTTGCGGATCGGACGCGAACAGAACAACCCTATTTTTGCGCCGATCCACTTTCCTTCCTTCAAGGTAAATCTCGTGCCTAATTCGGAAAATTTCTTTCCATCCGTACTGTAAGCAAACGAACAAGTTGCATTGTCATTTACTTTCACTCTTATATAGACCGTGCTGTCCGACAATGAAACAGAGGCATTTGTTTTTTCCGGTGTGCCATTTTCTGCATTCAAACATTCATTTTGCGCCAATACCCATCCGTTTTCGGTATTTTCCATGGATAATAAAGCATAATCCCTTCCCATCATTACCAATCCGGCTCTTTCTCCCTTGATTCGTTTGTTGGGGATGAAGGTCAATTTAGCTGTTGCCGTAAATGCGCGAGCCGGTGTTTTTTGCAATAACAGATTGGGTACGTCCCATAAATTTTTATAGTTTTCGGCTACCGGCACTGAATATAAGGTAAGGCAACCCTTTTCTGCATTGGTAAAATGCCACCAATCTTGCGGATTGGCATGCCATTGCCATTGCCACCCCAAGGTGTTTTCGGAAAATTCATCACTTTCGGACGGTGTGGCAATGGGGTATGTTGCCCCTACCTTGGGTTTTCTGTAAGTCATTACCGGTTCTCCGCATCCGTCCCCATCTTTATCTTCTCCAATTACCGGCCAATCATTTTTCCATACCATGGGTTGCAAATGTACTACCCGTCCGTAAGCATACGTATCCTGAAAATGAAGAAACCAGTCTTCTCCGGTCGGAGTATCTACCCATGCTCCCTGGTGAGGTCCGTTAACACTTGTATTGCCCTGCGCCATAACTATTTTTCTTTCATAGGGACCGAAGATGGTCTTGGACCGTAGGGCTACTTGCCAACCGGTAGCCACTCCTCCGGCGGGAGCGAAGATGTAATAATATCCGTTTCGTTTATACATTTTCGGTCCTTCGATTGTTTCATCGATATCATGACCCTCGTATATGATCTTGCTTGCTCCGATTGCTTTTTTTCCATCCGGAGTAAGGCGGGTAATGGCCAATACACTCTTGATTCCTGCCCGGCTTCCGGCATACGCATGTGCCAGATAAGCCTGACCATCCTCATCCCAAAACGGACAAGCATCGATCAGCCCTTTTCCCGGTTTTACCAATGTTACCGGCGACCATTCTCCGGCCGGGTCCCGGGTTTTGGTCATGTAGACACCGTAATCCGGATCGCCGTAATAAATATAAAATTCGCCGTTATGATGACGAATAGCCGGAGCCCATACCCCGTTTCCGTGCTGCATTTTCTCAAACTCTTTTTCGGGGACTTGCTTGTTAATGGCAGCTCCTATTAATGTCCAGTTGACCAAATCTTTCGAATGAAGGATCTGCAATCCCGGAATGCAATTAAAACTCGAAGAGGTCATGTAATAATCATCTCCTGCGCGGCAAACATCCGGATCCGAATAATCGGCGTATAAGATGGGATTTTTGTATTTTCCGTTACCTGAATCAGCTACCCATACTTTTGAAACATAAGGAGGTATGTTTTCTTTTAATAGAGAAATCAGCGGGTTGATCTTTAATTCCTTTATACCTTCAATAAATAGTCCCGCCATTTTCCGTGCTCCTTTTTCCCGGAAATGAGTATTGTCTGTTTGTCCGTTCGGATAGTTTCTGTTTACTCCCGGGGGAACATGTAAAAAGAGATCAACGGATTCTTTTTCGCCCAAACCGACAACCAGTTTTTTACTTTCTTCATACATATCCACTAACGGAACATTTTCGTTTTTAGCTACTTTCCGAACCAAGTCGACGTATTCGCCATGCGAGTCTTGAAATGTACCGTTCTTATCAAAACGTCTTCTTATAACCGGGGTACATAAAATGGGATTACCTCCCTTCTCACGTACTTCGTTTATAAACCGGGTTAAATTCTTAGTATACTCTTCCGGTGGAGTATACCGATCCGGTCTGTCGGCAGCCGAATCATTATGGCCGAATTGAATGATTACATAATCTCCGCGATGCAGATTTTCCATTATCTTTCCCCACCATCCTTGTTCTATAAATGTGCGGGTACTGCGCCCATTTCTGGCATAATTTCGAACTACAGCTTCTTTTCCGAAAAAATCGGACAATAATTGTCCCCATCCTCTTTCCGGCCAAACATCTGGGATCATTTCGCCGGTTACGGGATCCGGTGTGGATTTATAGTAGGGTTTATCTGCCATAGTAGAATCACCGGCCATGAAAATATAAACCGGACGAT
>DAIQOU010000577.1:0-3171 GCA_036787725.1 Bacteroidales bacterium | reverse complement strand
TGCAGAAATTCACGGCATCCGGTTATAGTGCCAGCTCGGGCAATACGGCTCCGGCATTCCGAGATATGTTTCGGATCGGAGGAGAAGTGATCGAAAAGATTATACGTAAATTTCATAATGCGACTTATATGACTTTTACTCAATCGGATTGTCCGGAATCCCTATTGAAAGAGGGTTATACAGTCCGGGAAGTCGGAATTTTGGAGTTGGAACGCAAGTTGTATGATTTGGAAGAAGAGGTGAATTATTGGCTGTTTTTGTTGGCAGTTCCCATGGGAAATCCTTTTCAGGTGTACGACTGCCGGAAAGCGCCCTTACTCGAACTGTTTTATTGGGTATCCGGAAATGAGGATGTTCGATTTTATATTGCGGACAAGAAATATGCTTGGATATGGTTTGTTCGATTAAATAATAAAGAGAATACGGCTTATGTGTATGAAATCGGATCAAAAGAATAAAATATATTTGCAAATTACTTCCGGTCGCGGTCCGGCCGAATGTTGCCGGGTCGTAGCTCTGGTCTTGGAAAAAATAATTCATCAAGCAAAGGATAAAGGATTGCAAACGGAAGTATTGGAACGGGAGCCGGGACCTCTCAATCGTACGTTGGTTTCTTCGGTAGTGTACTTGGAAGGATCGGGTTCCCGTGAGTTGGCACAGGAGTGGGAGGGGACAGTCCTGTGGATTTCGAAAAGTCCTTACCGCATTCATCATCAACGGAAGAATTGGTTTGTAGGAGTAAATTTACTTTCGGTTCCGGAGCAAGAAATCCGGGATTGCAGAGATATTGTTTATCAAACGTTTCGTGCATCAGGTCCCGGCGGACAGCATGTAAATAAGACGGAGACGGCTGTCCGGGCAGTACACCCCCCTTCGGGATTGTATGTTACGGCTTCGGATCAACGTTCGCAGTTGCAAAATAAAAAAGCAGCTACCGAACGATTGCTGGTAAAACTGGCAGCATTGCAAACGGAACAAACATTGGAACATGTACGGGAAACACGGATGAATCATGATAATCTTCAACGAGGAAATCCCGTGAAAATAATTAAGGAACCGTTGGTCTGATTGCGTGACAGTGAATTAGAGAATCGGTTATTCAATGACCTCGCTTTTTCTGCCGGGCACCTTCCCGACAAAGCGAAGGAAAAAACGAAAAGTTTGTCCGAGCGAAACGTAGTGGAGCGAGTTTCTTTTCGTTTCCGAAGCGTGTCGAAGGAAGGTCGGCGAAAAAGCAAGTCTTGATTTTTTGTTCCTTTTGCATCAAGGCAAAAGGAAGGATAAGATATGGAATAATAAAGTTATAATATTTTATTGAATATAAACCTTGATATAAATAAGTATGAAAACACCGGAAAAAATAATAATTATAGATTTGGAAGCTACCTGTTGGAACGGTAAAATACCGGCCGGCCAAAAAAGCGAAATCATAGAGATCGGAATGGCATTGTTAAATACCGTTACGGGAGAAGTGGAAGAAAATAAAGGTTTGCTGATCAAGCCCCGCCGATCCCGCGTCAGTCCTTTTTGTACCGAATTAACGACCCTTACCCAAGAACAACTCGATCGAGAGGGAATGAGTTTTTCCCAAGCATGCGATTGGTTATTTGAAAGATATCATTCCTATACTTGGGCAAGTTACGGGGCTTATGATATAAAGATGATGCAAACGCAATGTATCGAAACAGGAATTCGATATCCTTTTTCAGATGGGCATATAAACGTTAAACAATTATTTACCGAAACGAGAGGATTGAAAAAGAAAGTGGGAATGGCAGGAGCATTGGGTATGTTGGGATTGTCCTTGGAAGGAACTCACCACCGCGGCGTAGATGATGCACGGAATATAGCCAAGATATTGTATTGGTGTTTGACCGAAGGAAAGAACGGGAAGGGAGAATCGTAAATAACAAATTCCTTTTTCCCGATCGATAGGTTGTTGAATCGGAAAATAATAAATAGTACCTTTGCTTGAAATGCGATGCAGTATGTTTGTTAAAGCAGATACTTTTTTGGAAAAGATACGACCGAATCAAAAGATCAATTACGATTCGGTATTGAGGCAGATGACAGAAACGTGGAAAAGTGCGCCGAGGCGTCCGAAGCTGCTCATTCAGAGTTGTTGCGGACCGTGCAGCACGTATGTGTTGGAAATGTTGGTGCCGCATGCAGATATTATTCTGTATTTTTTCAATCCCAATATACATCCTTTATCGGAATATGAATTGCGTCGTGATACCCAGCGTCGGTTTATAGAGGAATTTAATCGTACAACCGGCAGTTCCATTGTTTTTATGGAAGGAGAATATGTTCCGGAATTGTTTTTCAAACGAACGGAGGCGTTAAAAGACGAACCGGAAGGCGGAAAACGTTGTTGGGTTTGTTACCGGATACGAATGGAACATGCTGCCGAACGGGCTCGAGAGTTGGGATGTGATTATTTTGCCAGTACATTGACTGTCAGCCCGATGAAAAACAGCAATAAAGTGAATGAGTTCGGATTGGAAATACAACAAACGGCAGGAATATATTATCTGCCTTCGGATTTCAAAAAGACGGGAGGATACCAACGTTCGATTCAACTCAGTAAATCATACGAATTGTATCGTCAGTCGTATTGCGGATGTATTTACAGTAAACGGGTTGTTAGTGAATGATAATCCGTATTTAATCGAAAGGGTATGCTTTCCCTTGTAATTACCCCGGCAGGGGTAAAATCCGGATAACCCCGATTGCAACTCGGGGCCGTAAGATACTAAATCGAGATGAATCTCCAAGTGCGTTCCACCCCTTGTAGTGCTTCTTGTCCGGTGCTTTATACAGGAAAGACTTCCCTCTCTTTTCCACGGGCTACGCTCCGCTTACCCGTGGTTATGTATATCCGGTCGCGAAGCGACCGGATAATGGCAGCCTTCTCTTCGGGACTGTTGGCAACAGCCGTCAGTTTTGCGACCTGCTTACCATCTTTTGTAATCACAATCTCTTCCTCGCTTACCAAATCAAGGTAGCGTTCTATACCAGTCTTGAATTCGGCTTCACTGACAATCATTGCACTGCCCTTTCATTGGTGGAATGGAAAACCACCCTCCCAAACATTATACACGCCAACCTCAGCAACTTCAATACCCCCGAGGCAAAGTCATGGCGTGTCAGCAATACCAACATAACCCA
>DAIQOU010000576.1:0-3177 GCA_036787725.1 Bacteroidales bacterium | reverse complement strand
GCGAGAAAGTATAGTGTTATCGGGGCGTAAAGAGTCGGGTACCATCCATAAAGTAGAACGCCAACTCGTAGATAATCTAATAAAAACACAGCAATTGGCTGCTTATAAAAGGTCGTTACATGGCGAGTTGATGAAAGATGATAAAATTCGTTTTTCCTCCTTGGGCCCTGTTGATGCTACTGTAACAGTCAATCTAAACGAGGGAAAAAAGATAAGCGATTTGTTGCTGGGAGTATTTTTTGAGGATATCAATTATGCTGCGGATGGAGGTTTATATGCCGAACTTATACAAAACAGAGGATTTGAATACATGTTGGAAGATCGGGAAAAAAGAGATGACAGTTGGGATAATAAAAAGGCGTGGAGCGTGACGGGCGACAATCCGGATCTTTTTACCATTGATACAGTTGCTCCGATTCATCCCAATAACAGGTATTATGCGGTGTTACAGATTGAAGAGCCGGGAATCGGGTTGGTTAATGAAGGGTTTGACGGTATCTCTTTGAAAGCCGGTGAGAAATATAATTTTTCTATTTTTGCACGGGTTCCGGAAGGGAAAACGGGAAAATTGGAAATTCGGTTAGTCGATAAAGTCGGAAAGGTATACGGAACAGCCTCCACAAAAGGACTTTCTCGAAAGTGGAAAAAATATGAAACCGTTTTAATTGCAAAAGAAGATGTGGCCGAAGCACGGTTGGAGATTATACCTCAACTGAAAGGTACTGTTCATTTGGACATGATTTCATTATTTCCCCAAAAAACGTTTAAGGGAAGGAAGAACGGATTGCGTGCCGATTTAGCTCAGACAATAGCAGATATGAAACCTCGGTTTGTTCGTTTTCCGGGCGGTTGTGTGGCTCATGGTGACGGCTTGGAAAATATGTATCGTTGGAAAAATACCATTGGTCCATTGGAAGGACGGAAACCGCAACGCAATCTGTGGGGATATCACCAAACGGCCGGACTGGGTTATTTTGAGTATTTCCAATTTTGTGAAGATATCGGAGCGGAACCCGTACCGGTAGTCCCGGCCGGTGTACCTTGTCAGAATTCGGGTACGGGAGGAGCCGGCCAACAAGGAGGAATTCCAATACGTCATATGGATCATTATGTGCAAGAAGTATTGGATTTGATCGAATATGCCAATGGAGATGTGAAGACAACGTGGGGAAAGAAGCGGGCAGAAGCCGGGCATCCGAAACCTTTCAATTTGAAATACATTGGAGTCGGGAATGAGGATTTGATTACCGATATTTTTGAAGAACGGTTTACCATGATTTTTAATGCCGTAAAAGAGAAGTATCCGGAGATAACGGTGATCGGTACGGTAGGACCTTATTCGGAAGGAACTGATTATAATGAAGGGTGGAAAATTGCCGATAAATTAAGTGTTCCCATGGTGGATGAGCATTATTATCAGGTGCCGGGCTGGTTTATTTATAACCAAGATTATTATGACCGTTATGATCGTAATAAGTCAAAAGTATACTTGGGTGAATATGCGGCTCATGTGCCGGATCGATCGAATAATATCGAGACAGCTTTAGCTGAAGCGCTTTATCTGACGGCGTTGGAACGGAATGGAGATGTTGTAAGTATGACTTCTTACGCTCCGTTGCTGGCAAAAGAAGGACATACACAGTGGAATCCCGATCTCATCTATTTTAATAATACGGAAGTAAAGCCGACTGTGGGATATTATGTACAACAGTTATACGGGCAACATGCCGGTGACATGTATTTCCCTCAGGAAATTGAACTTTCCAGACAAGATGATCCGATAAAGAAAAGAATAGCGGTGTCTGTAGTTCGAGACAGTAAAAGCAATGACTTGATTGTAAAGGTGGTGAACATGCTTCCTGCCAAAGTCAATACCATTATCCGATTGGATGGAGAAGCCAACTTTATTCCTACTGCGGAGAAAATCGTATTGTCCGGAAAACCGAACGATCGGAATACTCGTCCCGTTACCGGAACAATTCAGGTCGGAAATCTTTTCCCTTGTGAAGTACCGGCCTATTCTTTTATCGTGATTCGGATGAAAGCGCCGCAAGAACCGAAAAAGAAATAATAAAATAATAAAAGGATTATTTATAAAGTGATTTATGCGAAGAAGGAGACAAATGATATTTTTCCTTCTTCGCATAATTGTTTTAGTAAAGATATAATTCTTTCATTTTATCCGTATCTACGAGTAAAACATCTTTCAAATAGGTTTCTACCGAGCCGTATTCTTTCTTTATTTGGTCTATGCCGGCTTGAAGAAATTCCCGTTTTACGGTTAATATTTCTTCCATTATCGGATAATTTTTTATTTCGGTTGCATATTTTTCTTTCATGTAAGGATTAGAATCCAGGTAATCATTCATGACCACTTCTTCGTCTGCTCCCAATGCAAAGAGGATAAGAGCGGCTCCCATTCCGGTACGGTCTTTCCCTGCCGTACAGTGAAATAATAAAGGAGAATTCTTTTCTTCTTGTAAAATGCCGAAAAACTTTTTATATTGACTGATAGAAGATGAATCGGTTACCAATTGGGTGTTCATATACATCATGGCGCTGTCTAATTGTGCGACCGAAATGGTTTTAAAATCACTTAATCCGGATAAGTTTCCGGGTTGTACAGAGAGTTGATATTGATTGGATACAGATGCCGGAACTTTGTCCGGAAATGTATTTATTTCTTGTTGTGTCCTGAAATCGACAATGGATATTAAAGGAATACTTGATAAATAGTTCAAATCGGCATCCGTCAGATCTTTCAATTCGTCAGAACGTATGATTTTACCCCATTTAACATACCGTCCGTCTTTTGTTTTGGTTCCCCCTAAATCTCGAAAATTAAATCCTCCTGTTATCGGTAAGAGCTTCTCCGCCAAGATGGCTTGGCCTTTTTCCGTGACAAGTTGAAAATAGCTTCTTATAGAATCGGATACATTTAGAGAATAAGTACCGCTTCCTTCTCCTTTTAATAAAGGATGGGAAAGGTCGATCGACGGAACCGAAGTTCCCGAATAAAGACTCCATTTCCCGGAAGTGCTTAGAATGAGCGAAGCTGTTTTCGATTGTTTATCTCTTCTGATTTCTGCTTGAGAAAGAATATCTTCTCCTTCGAATCCGGCTTGAAGAGTTTTTTCTTTATTACAGGAATAAATGGAAATTAATATTGATGTAAAT
>DAIQOU010000575.1:0-3182 GCA_036787725.1 Bacteroidales bacterium | reverse complement strand
TTCTCCTTTCCCCCTTTCGCTCTTTCGCGCCTCCCTCCCCGGCCCGTTGCGGGAAAAAGATTTTTTATGTATGTTTGTACTGATGAATAAAGAAAAGGGGATGACAGACCGGGAAGAGTTGAGTTTCGTCGGAGAAACACTGATCAATTGGTACAAACTGCACAAACGGGATTTACCTTGGAGAAACACAAAAGATCCTTATAAGATATGGATTTCCGAAATTATACTCCAGCAAACAAGGGTAAACCAAGGATTGAATTATTATTTACGGTTTACAGAACGTTTTCCGGATTTGATATCATTAGCTGAGGCCGAAGAATCCGAAGTGTTGAATTATTGGCAAGGACTGGGATATTATTCCCGGGCAAGGAATTTGCATGCAACCGCCCGGCTGATCCGCGATCAGTACAACGGTATATTTCCTGCTGATTACACCTCTGTCCTATCTCTCAAAGGAATAGGAGAATACACTGCCGCCGCCATCGTTTCCTTCGCTTGGAATCAACCTTATCCGGCTGTAGACGGAAATGTATTTCGTTTCATTTCCCGTCTGTTGGCAATCGGCGATCCGATCGATACGGGTCAAGGAAAAAAAATATTCACCGAATTGGCTGCCAAGATGTTGGATCCTTCCCGCGCAGGAGAGTTCAACCAGGCCATCATGGAATTCGGCGCCCTTCAATGCGTACCGGCCTCTCCGGACTGCGGACGCTGTCCCTTTGAAAACAACTGTTTGGCACAAAGCGCATCCGCTGTTGAAAAATATCCGGTAAAACAGGGGAAAACCCTTACTAAAGAGTTATACCTCTATTATTTCCATATAAAACAGTCAGGATATACTTATCTGCACCAACGAATCAAGAAAGACATTTGGCAACATTTATACGAATTTCCTTCGGTTGTATCCGAAAGACCGCTTTCTTTTGAGGAACTGCAAGCTTTACCGGAATTTCAGGAATTATTTTTCACCGAACACCCCCTGGAATATCGTTTAGTCATTGCCAACAAAAAGCATGTGTTAAGTCACCGTATTCTGTATGCTCATTTTTACGAAGTAATACTTCCCGACGAACAAGAAACGCTTTCCGGCTTTTCAAAGATCCGTGAAGAAGACATTCATCAATATCCCACCCATCGACTCATGGAACTTTATCTGGAGAAAAAGGATTTCGAACCCCGCCTTTTTCTTTGAAAACGGGCCCAATACCGGATTAATGTCATTTCGAAAAAGGGGAGACTCTCACCTGCATAGAGGGGAGACTCTCACCTGCATAGAGGGGAGATGTTCACCCGCATAGAGGGGAGACATTCCCCTGCATGCAGGGGAGTCGTTCCCCCGAAAAGGAATGCAAAAAACACGAGCAATTATATACGGTAATCTTTTTTATTTTATCTTTGTTATAATAAAATAATTAAAGATCGTATTACAATGGATAAGAAAAAAAACCTGTTGCCGACTTTATTGGCAAAAGTAGAAACAACAGCAACGCGATATAAAGCTACCGTTCAGGATTATATAAAGTTCTTCAAAGATTCTCAAGGAAGTTTCAAGGGAATTAAAAAAACATATACGCCGCGACCCGACACCATCGATGAACCTTCCGAAAGACAAAATAAGATCGTAGTGACCACTGTGTCGGAAAAATTGGAATGGCTGGTAGAAAACAATGCGGAATACCTCCAAGACATTATGGACATTGAAGCTACCAACGCCACCGGAACCGCCAAAGCGGAATTGGTCGTCGGAGGGAAATCATTCGGAGAACTATCTTCGTTGGAACTGTTGCGCTTAAAAGGCTTTTTGGAATCTCATGACTTGGAAAAAATGTATGCCAACCTGCCCGTACGTTCCGACAGCGAAATATGGACCAAATCAGACAATGAAATGTATACGGACCGGAATATTTATGAAACTCCTTTGCAAAGCGGAGTGAAAAAATCAACCGAAAAGATCAGCTATATTTTAGAGGATCCGAACCTGAGCAGTTTGAAAAACAGTGAAGCTTACAAACCGCAGGTCGCCGTTAAAACCATTCCCATCGAACTGGGGGACTATACAATTCAAACGTTCTCGGGAGAAACTTCCCAACGGGAACGGGCCGAACTGTTGCGTCGACGGAGTGAACTGTTAACGGCAGTGGTTGTTGCCCTGAAAGAAGCAAATAATGTGGAAGTGGTTAAATCGAAATTCGATTCCAAACAACTCTTCGATTACCTGCACAACGGAAAATAAAAATATAAATTGACTTTAGCCTCAGCTTTAGCATTAAGTTTATCCATCCTAGATAATAAGCGTCAGTGTCAAAGTCAATAAGCTGAAGTTCAAGTTTACTTTAAGAATTCGGATAATTTCACCTTTGATGTTCACGTGGGTTCGAATCCCACTTCTGCCTCTATTATTGAAGTACTCATCCGGCAGAATGGCAGAGCGGTTATGCAAAACATCTTGATAGCTTTAGCCTAAGATTATTCGTATAATTCTTAACCCCAACCGGGCAACATAGGAGATTTTGTTGTCCGGTTATTGTAAAACGGGTTCGTACGCAAAAAGGAATAGCGGCTTTTGCCACAGACCGGCAGAAGTGGTATGGTTCTAGGCAATACGTGGAGGTTCGAGTCCTCCCGAACCCACTGAAATATATACCCTTTATTCCCTCGCAAGTTTCAGAGAATGTTCCGGATAATATCCTCTTAAAAAGATTGTTCTTTGAATAAGTTACGAATTGTAAGTTTCGTCTTGGAGAAAGCCTTCGGGGTAATTGATTACAATTCGTAACTCCGGCGGGAAATAACCGCACTTTTGACACACCACCCTTTCTTTTTTTGTAAAAACAGTGGAGACACTCTGATTTTTCCTATATTTACCTGCCGAATGTATTTCCAAAGAGACAAAAGAGTGTTTTTAAAATGAGCGCCAATAATCTGATACTTACGTCTTTTCAAATTTATTACAATGCCAATATATCCGCATTGGTTATATTTGCCCAACGTTTTGTGCCGGCGGAAACGGCAGAAGACATCGTTCATGACGTTTTTCTGGAAGCTTGGAACCATGCGGAAACTCAACAAGAATTACCCTCTCGTTCCTATATTTTTATGGCAGTCAGAAATAAATGTCTTAATTACTTGAAAAGAGAACAAGTGAAACAAAATTATATTGAATCAACTCAATTGGAGAATAG
>DAIQOU010000574.1:0-3183 GCA_036787725.1 Bacteroidales bacterium | reverse complement strand
CAGGCTTTTTCTTCAAAGTGAAATTGCACCTGAATTCTGCCCGTACCCTGCTCTTCGTCGTAATTGTCCGTGCAGGTGGCCTGCATCGGTTGGGCTACCGGCATTTCCGGGTCGGGGAAGGGGATGTGATCCGATTGGGAAGGGATCGAGACAAATTTGTTTTCATATACACCAACCTCATTTACGTAATGGGAAATATTGATTACCCTGTACTTTCCCAAAGTGATACCCCCCATTTCTTTGGGTAATTTGACATCCACCAGCTTTCCGATCGATACTTTGTGTATTTTGGTGCTGCCCGTCAGGTATATCATTTCGTTTACGCCGGCATATTTTCCTGCTTCCGTAAGCGTATCCAGTCCTCCTTTGGTAACTACCGGCGCTTCGGCCGGTACCAACGGTTTTTTGGAAAGATTCAATTCGTCCGATTTCTTTCCTGCGTGTCCCCTGAAGGTTTCTTCACTGAACGGGACTTCCTTTTTCATCACCTCGTTGTCCTTTTCGTGGTAATACCATTCGAATTGATTGCTGATTAATCTCGAACCCAATTCCACTTCTTTCAGGTCGAAATCGTATGTGAGTTCTACGGTTTCGGGTTCGTATTTTCCGAATATCAGTTTGAAACCATCTGTAAAAAGCGTTTCGTTGTAAATTTTGCTTAATCGCCGGAGGTATTGCCAGTCCGATTCGTAATACTGGAAAGAAAACGGAACCGGCTCCGTGTACCTTGGGTCGTTGGAGGTTTCGAGTTCTCCCACCCCTTGAATCACTTCATCAAAAATTTCGCTTAAAGAAGTTTTGCTGTAGGTTTGCAGCATTTTTCCGCGTTCGAGTTTGGTCGTCAGGCTTTTACCGATCAGTTGTATTTGTCCGTTCACTCCCGCCGAGGCAGACAGTTTCATATCCGTCACGATCCCGACAAAACTGTAGGATTCTCCCTCGTTATTTCCTTCCATCAATTCGATGGAAAGCATTTCACCGATCAGTTTAAGTTTTTCTTCCGGGTCGGCAAACACTTCTTTCTCTCCGAGTATTTTATGATCGATCGTTACGATAAACCGATGATGATCGAAAAAACACTGGTGGAGCTCCAACTTCGTAAATTTGATTTCTTCACCTTTCAACCGAACGGTGGCGGTGACTGAATTCGATTCCATAAATCTGTGTTTTTGTATGTTTAATTTATTCGTGTCGTTTGTTCTTTACAGCCCGGTCATTCCACGAAAAACCGGTAATTAAATGATTCGGGAGAACGTTCTTCCAGCATCGTTTTCAATTCGGAAGTTAATTCCTTTACGTTTTCCTTGTAATATTCCGATGCTTTGAGGAAGATGTCTATTGTCCTGACAAGCCCTTCTTTGGGCTTCTTACTTACCGTAATTCCTTTCTTTATGGTAACATTGAGGATTCGGTTTCCCAATTCGTAACGGCAGAAATTACAGATGTCTTCCTCGGTGGCTATCGTATCGCGCGAGGTGAGTGAAAACTTAAATGCATCCAATCGTTCCGTTACGTCCGGAGCCGATTTTCCTCCGGAAACTCCGGAAAGCAACCTGCAGGATCCTTTTTCGATCACGGTCGAATTGTAAGGAAGAAAGGATTTTCCCGGGGCCAGCCCGTTGGGTGCTTCGCAATCGGTGGTCCAGTAAGAATAAAAAACAGTATCTCCTTTTTCGATCCGGTTGAGGAGCAGGTAAAACCGTTCTCCCGTATCGGGTCGGTTTCTTGTTTTTGCTTCCAATGAAACAAGCCCTTCTTTCAACTTTCGCACCACTCCTCCCAAATATTCCGTTTCCATTCCTGAGAAAGCAGATACTTCGTTGCGCATTAAGTCCGTGAGGTAATCGATCATGTTACGGGCATCGCGATTGTCGAATCTTTCGATCCCTCCCTGTTTTACGTTGTATGTCCCGGTAGCGGGAGTTCCTGTTTTATAAGGAATGTATTCGTAAATGTTTCCGCTTGTATCGCTCACTTCCCGTATCGATAAAAACGATTCCCCCGGACCGGTCCGTAAGGGGATAATACCGGTTAAGTCGGAAGGCTTGTGAATATTGGAACATAGATTTTTGTTTGCGGCGGGAAAAGCATTCAGGCACACAATCGAATGGTAAAGATCATTGGCAGAAACGGCTGCCGGGAAACGGATTTTCATCCAATAACACGATTCGAGAGAAGTGTAAACCGATTCGTCAAATAATTTTTTAAGCCTTTCCGGAAATTGTTTTTTCAGATCGGCCCGCAGCGGAACGTCTTCCGCCACGGTTGTAAAACGCTTGCGGTAATGACGCAAAATATGTTTTTCGGAGGTATGTTGCAAGGCATATTTTTGAAAAATGGAAGTGCCGGTTTCTTCCTCTTCATTTTGAGAATAGCCCGGACGCGTTTTTATTTCCCTGCCTTCAAATTCCCACCGGTTGTAAGGAGACAAAGAAAGGCAGTCTTCCCGGTTGGCCGAGGTCGGAAAATCGATATAAAAAGAGATGTCTTTCAGGTTTTCGATCGTTTCGTCGACATCAAAAGCCACCCACACGGTATTGTTGGTTTCTTCGGTCAATACATTCGTGCGGCTCAATTGGGTTTTGCCCAACCCTCCGTCATGCTTGAATAAAATCCGTTCGCAAACGGAATATTTTATATTTCCTCTGATCAGTTTAAATTCTCCCACCGGTGCAAAATCAATTTTGCGGAAACCTTTTTGCGTCAGTTCCGGAGTCGTCTTTTCCAAGAAAAAAGAGGTTTGATCGTCAATCGTCATCTCCGGTTCTACGGGGTAAGCCTGCATGATCGAATGAGCGGGTCGGGGAGAGGTATATGCATCCGGAGTAAGCGTATTGGCCAAGTTCTCCAAAATCCGAACTTTGATGTTTTCCAAATTGTTGTGTACATCATAAATTTCTGAAGCAATTCCTTGTATGAGCATTTGTATGGCAGGATCCAACGCGTCTACCGAAGAAATGTTCCAAAAACGAACGGCATGATCATACATCCGCTTCAATATATCTTCTTTGTTGACACTCTTATTTTCTTTTTGTGGTATCATTTTAATATGTAGTAATTAATTAGGTTTTTTAAAATTTATTTTTCAAAAATATGCCAATCATTAATACTGTGTGGTTAAAATATGTAAAATTGTTAATTTGGATTTGTGAAAATACTAATTTTTATTTTTAAATATATTGA
>DAIQOU010000573.1:0-3192 GCA_036787725.1 Bacteroidales bacterium | reverse complement strand
TTCGGATGACACGGACGAATAGATCAATGATATGAAACAATTACTTTTAATTTTATTAATCATTTTTCTTGGCAGTAAAACAACTATCCGGGCCGAGAAAGGAAAACCGGCAGTGCGATACAAAGTGAATTTGATTGAGAAGCCGGTCCCCATTACGGAAGTAAAGAATATAAAAGGGTTTTACGGACATCGCATGGATGTCAACCGGGATATTTACCTCAAGCAGTTTCCGATTGATACCTATGTGGAATTTATTGAAAAAGAGAACATACGGCATGGGACTGGACCAAAGCGGAGCAACATGGCAAATGGGTGGAATCGGCTTATTTGTCCGCCATTCAAAGTGGTGATAAAGAACTGCTGGCAAAAGTAGACGCTATTTTGGATCGTATTATTAATTCTCAGGAACCGGAGGGGTATGTAGGGGCTACTGCCCGCAGTTACCGTTCGCCGGAAAGGCCTCTTCGCGGCATGGATGTATATGAACTCTATTTTGTGGTCCATGCATTTCTTACTGTGTATGAGGAAACAGGCGATAAAAAAGCCTTGTCTGCGGCAGAAAAACTCTGTGATTATATCTTGAGGTATATCGGTCCCGGTAAACTTGAATTTTGGCCTTCCGATTTGAGGTATCCGGAGAACAAAGGAAAAGAGTTGGCCGGACAATCCGACTTTGCCGGGCATTCGGTTCATTATTCTTGGGAAGGTACGATGCTGATCGATCCCGTTATGCGTTTGTATGAACTGACGGGGAAGAAAGATTACCTGAAATGGGGAGAATGGATTATTGCCAATATCGATAAATGGAGCGGTTGGGATGCATTTTCCAATCTGGATAAGGTCGCCGACGGTACGATGGGGGTTCATGAATTGCAGCCGTATGTCCATTCTCATACATTCCATATGAATTTCTTGGGCTTTCTGCGGTTGTATCGGGTGACCGGAGACGAGACACTTTTACGTAAAGTAAAAGGTGCATGGGAAGATATTTATAAACGTCAGATGTACATTACCGGAGGAGTAAGCGTTGCGGAACACTATGAACCCGGATACATTAAACCGATTTCGGGTCATGTTGTCGAAACATGTGCTACCATGTCTTGGATGCAGTTGACTCAGGCCTTGTTGGCGTTGACGGCCGAGGCAAAATACGCCGAAGCGATGGAACGTCTGATGATTAATCATGTATTTGCGGCACAAGATGCGGTAACCGGTGTTTGCCGTTATCATACAGCCCCGAACGGAACCAAACCGGACGGCTATTTCCACGGTCCCGATTGTTGTACGGCCAGCGGACATCGTATTATTTCATTATTGCCCACTTTCTTTTATGCCGAAAGCGGTTCCGATTTTTATATTAATCAATACCTTCCTTCCGGTTATTCGGGAAAAGATTTCGGATTTGACCTGCAAGGAAACTATCCCGAATCGGAAAACATCGAAATCGTGGTTACTTCGGATAAATCCAAAAGCAAAGCATTGAATCTTCGTATTCCGGTATGGTGTCATTCTCCGCTAGTGAAGGTAAATGGAGAAGAGATCGCCGATGTGCAACCCGGAAGTTACCTCAAATTGAATCGTAAATGGAAGAAAGGGGATCGAATCGATGTCTTTTTCCCGATGAAACTTGAATGGATAAAACGTGAAAATCACAGTAACTATGTTTACGATCGGTTGCCGGGAGGAGAAATGATGTATCGTGAAGAACCGACCGATAAAGTTCCTTATACATTGGTTCGCGGTCCGGTGGTTTATTCGTTGGATATGGTTTGGAACAGCCGGTTGGGCAATGATGATGTCCATATGGAAAAAGACATACGTATTAATACATCCGAATTACCCGTTCCGATAAGCAAACCGGATATCCATATGTCAGGTCCCGTATATAAAGCGAAAGCCATGTACAAGAAAAAGGAAACGGAAGTGATTCTCACTCCTTTCACCAATATCGGACAATGGTTTCGTTCCGGGGAAGTAGCACCTCATCCCCATTCCGATGCATTTACTTATGCCATTTGGCTTTATAATACGGAGGTGAAATAACCCGGGGATTTTTGGGATATCTTCTGTGGCTGTACCCGGCTGTGTGGCATGGCACACTCGTCGGGTACAGTTCGGACTTTTGGTTACTCTTCCCGCCCCGTCGAGAAGATAAGAACGTTCGATTCCGTCAAATCCCGTTTATTTCACTACCTGTCCCAAACCGTCCAACTCGAAAGTATATTTTTCGCCCTCTTAGTTGCGTATGTTACGCAATTGTAATTCCCGGTCGTATCCGAAACTCACCGTTCTTCCGTTTTGCGTACGGCTTTTCAATATTCCCATCGGACCGTAAGCAAAGAGTACTTCGTGGAGCTTGTCTTTGTCTTTGGTCATGTCGCCTGAAGCGTTGTATTCAAACAGATGCACGTTCCCGTCCGATTCTTCCAAACGCACGAGGTTGTCGGCTTTGTCGTAGCCGTAATAAGTGTAATTTCCGTTCACGTCGCGTGAGGAGATCAATCTTCCCGATTCGTCGTATTCTCATGTTCGATGCAAACCGTTGTATTGGTGTATTCGCTCAGAATCCCATATTTGAATCTGACTCCCATTGAAGAGTTACTCACGTCAGGTATTGCCCCGCAAGATCTTGCCAACGAATTGGACGAAATTCTGTTCGATTATGTATTTATGTTTACCAATCTGTTGTTGAAACAGGAAGAAAATGAAGACTTCCTGCATGATAAAATTCCGGATTACATTTTCAGACTTAAGGAGTTGAAAGACGTTTTAATGAAGTGTTGACAGGTTTTGATAAATTTGGCAGTCATAAAAACGGCTGTCAAACTTATTTATATTTCTTTTTACTTACTGCTATATCCGTTAAGCTGCTATCTCCTAATTTGATACATGAAGATCAAATTGAATATCCCAAAGTCCGGTTTCAGACGGTTTAATAGGTTTAAAAAAATAAAGGCAGCCCAAAGGGCACCTCTATTTTTTTATTTTTAGATTGATCCTTAATGTTGAATTTCAAGAGGTTAAAATGCCAGCCCCTAGTTTGATACATTGCCACAATAATCTTTATTATATTTTAGGTTGCAAAGCATTTTTCCAAATCAAATATTCCCGGTTTTTCCAAATAGCTTCCAATAATAACTTGTACGGTAAAATAAAGATTGTCAGTCACGAAACAAATATATACCTTCTTTA
>DAIQOU010000572.1:0-3206 GCA_036787725.1 Bacteroidales bacterium | reverse complement strand
CTTTTTTTGTTAAAAGAATTGTAATATATAAAATATAAACAGTATGAATATGAAAAGTTATCAAGTAGACGATCAAGGTTATTACGGAATTTATGGCGGAGCGTATGTTCCCGAAATTTTGTATGCCGCAGTAGAAAATCTAAAGAAACAGTACTTGAAGGTATTGGAAGATCCTTCTTTCAAGAAAGAATATTATGATTTGCTGCGGGATTATGTGGGTCGCCCCACTCCGTTATCCTTTGCAAGTCGTCTTTCCCAAAAATACGGTTGTGAAATTTATTTGAAAAGAGAAGACCTGAATCATACCGGGTCACATAAGATCAATAATACCATTGGCCAGATTTTATTGGCACGTCGTATGGGAAAAACAAGGATTATAGCGGAAACGGGGGCCGGACAGCATGGAGTGGCTGCTGCTACCGTATGTGCATTGATGGACATGGAATGCATTGTTTATATGGGATTGACCGATGTAAAAAGACAACAATTAAATGTCCGGAAAATGGAATTGTTAGGGGCGAAAGTAGTTCCGGTGACCAGTGGGAACATGACCCTCAAAGATGCAACCAATGAAGCGATCCGGGATTGGTGCTGCAATCCGGGTAATACTTATTATATCATCGGTTCTGTAGTAGGTCCACACCCTTATCCGGATATGGTAGCTCGGCTACAGTCCGTGATCAGTGAAGAAATCCGCAAACAATTGAAAGAGAAAGAAGGACGGGAAACGCCGGATTATCTGATTGCTTGTGTAGGTGGAGGAAGTAATGCTGCCGGAACGATCTATCATTTTTTGGATGAACCGACAGTCAACATCATCTTGGCAGAAGCAGCCGGAAAAGGAATCGATACCGGAGAGTCCGCGGCAACAATCAGTTTGGGTAAACCGGGAATCATTCACGGAAGTAAAACATTAATTATTCAATCGGAAGACGGACAAATTGAAGAGCCTTATTCCATTTCTGCCGGATTGGATTATCCGGGAATCGGTCCCTTACATGCGCATTTGGCCAATTCGGGCCGGTCGGAAGTGATGCCTGTAACCGATGAGGAAGCGATGAATGCTGCTTATGAATTAACTCAGTTGGAAGGTATTATCCCTGCCATTGAATCGGCTCATGCATTGGCGATACTGAAACAACGAAGTTTTAAACCCGAAGATGTTATTGTGTTGTGCTTGTCCGGAAGAGGAGACAAGGATATGGAGACTTACATCAATTATCAAGCCGAATAAAAAATAACGTATGAAATATATCATTGAAACAAAAACGAAAAAGTTGCCGGCCGATCTGCAAACACCGGTAGGTATTTATTTGAAAATAAGAGACCTCTATCCCGAATCGGCTTTATTGGAAAGTTCGGATTACCATGGCAGGGAAAACAGCTTTTCTTTTGTGGGTATTGACCCTATGGCTAAGTTTATGGTGTCGGAAGGGGAGATAATTAAACATTACCCGGGAAATGAGGTGAGATCCGAATCCTTGAAGGAGGGGAATAAGTTGACGGATGAATTTCAACATTTTATCCGGGAATTCGAATTAAAAGGAGAAAATCCCACTCAAATCAACGGTTTCTTCGGATATACTTCCTACGATGCCATACGGTATTTTGAAGAGATAAATCCCGAAAACCGCAAAAAGAATAATGCAGATATTCCCGAGTTTTATTATATTTTTTATCGTTTTATTCTCGTAATCGATCATTTGAAGAATGAACTGACTATTGTAGAGAATATTGTAAATAGCGATCCGGAACGAATGGACCAATTGGAAGCTGTACTCTATAATAATAACATTGCTTCATACGATTTTGAACCGACAGGTCCGGAAGAATCCGAAATTACGGATGAAGATCATATTGAAATGATAAAAAAGGGGATTGCTTGTTGTAAGCGGGGAGATGTTTTCCAAATCGTATTATCCAGGTGTTTTACCCAACGTTTTCGAGGAGATGATTTTAAGGTGTACAGGGCCTTGCGCACCATTAATCCGTCTCCTTATTTGTTTTATTTTGATTTCGGTTCGTTTCGGGTATTCGGATCTTCTCCGGAAACTCATTGTCGGATTGATAAAGGCAAAGCATATATCGACCCGATTGCCGGGACTTATTTTCGGACCGGAGACGATGATAAAGATCGTATTCTTTCCGAAAATTTATTGAAGGATGAAAAAGAAAATGCCGAACATGTCATGTTGGTAGATCTGGCACGAAATGATCTGAGCCGTAATTGCAGGGATGTTAAAGTAGAGTTTTATAAGAATGTTCAGTTTTATTCTCATGTCATTCATTTGGTTTCGCGGGTAAGCGGAATCTTAAATGAAGGGAGCAATCCCATCGCTGTTTTTGCGGATACTTTTCCGGCCGGGACACTTTCCGGCGCACCGAAAGTTAGAGCTATGGAACTGATTCGGGATATCGAAAAGAATATGCGCGGCTCTTATGGCGGTTGTATAGGATACATCGGATTGAACGGAGATTTGAACCAAGCCATTACCATAAGGACTTTCCTCAGTAAAAATAATATTCTGTATTATCAGGCCGGCGGAGGAATTGTCGCCAAATCCGATCCTCAAACCGAAGTAATGGAAGTGAAAAACAAATTGGGGGCTTTGAAAAAGGCAATCGATAAAGCAGTGGACTTCCGATAAGAAAACACATCCGTATGAAAAATAAAACAATAAAATATGAAAATATTGATATTTGACAATTACGATTCGTTTACGTATAACTTGGTTCATCTGGTAAAGGAATTGGGTTATCAGGATGTAAATGTCATAAGAAATAATAAGTTAGACCTCGATAGAGGGAGCGAATATGATAAAATTATTCTTTCTCCCGGTCCGGGTATTCCTTCCGAAGCGGGTTTGTTACTGCCTTTAGTTAAGAGGTATGCTCCCGAAAAATCCATACTGGGAGTTTGTTTGGGACATCAAGCCATTGCAGAATCATTTGGAGCTTCCTTGACAAATTTGGAAGACGTATTTCATGGAGTATCTTCCGTAGCGAAGATTACCGGAGAAGATTACATTTTCAACGGACTTTCCTCAACGATAGAAGTAGGCAGATATCATTCGTGGATTGTAAATCCCGAAAATTTACCTTCATGTTTGGAAGTAACAGCAATAGATAAGGAAGACCAAATTATGGCACTCAAACATAGGGATTATGATGTACATGGAGTACAGTTTCATCCGGAATCGGTTTTA
>DAIQOU010000571.1:0-3210 GCA_036787725.1 Bacteroidales bacterium | reverse complement strand
CAAATGAAAAAGTCCCTCAGGCGATAAGAAAGTTGGATGTTTTGGTTCATCCGGCCATTTACTTGGAGGTATTCGGACTAAATATCGGAGAAGCATTGTTGGAAGGGAAACCGGTTATTGCTACTCGGAGCGGAGGTCCCGAAATGCAGATTGTTTCGGGAGAAAACGGAATTCTTATTCCTCCGAATGATGTGCATGCAATGGTTGAAAGCATGGAGTGGGTAGCTGATCATCCGGAAAAGGTTGAAAAAATGTCAAAGAAAGCTCCCCAAACAGTGCTTTCAATGGAAGAGCATGTAAAGATGATAATAAATGCTTATGCTCAATTACTTGCCGATAAGTAATATTTTATGAAGAATAAACGTGTTTGCATAGATGTAAATTCAATAGTTCCTTATTTTGTACGGGGATATATGAATGGAGTAGGCCGGACTTCTATGGAATTATTGGAGGCCTTGGCCGAAAAAAAAGAGTTACCTTTTGAAATTGTATTGTATTCACAAAATTTGAAAGGAGTGGGAGGGCGAAATCTGAATTTGCCTTTTGAAAGTAAACATTTTTATTTTCCTTATCGGGAAAACTGGAATAAAATCATGAGCTTGTTTCCGGTCAGGGAAGTCTTGACAAATAGTGAGTTAATTCATATTCCGCATAATTTTGAATATGTTTATAATCCTTCTAAAGTGTTGATTACGTTACATGATGCATTATTTATGAAGTTGGATGAGTCTATGTTTAATCATGCAAAAATGAGACAGCTTGTTCCTCCTTTGATAAATAAATGTAGAGGTATTGTTACTTGTTCAGAGGCTTCAAAAAGAGATATTACAGAGTATATGAAGGTGGAAGAAGAGAAGATATCGGTTATTCCTTGGGGTATTTCCCGGAAAGTATTTTTTCGGGAAGAAAAGGATATTGTAGAGTCATTTAATCGTACCCATTTGCTTGAAAGACCCTATTTTACAATGGTTTCATGTAATGAGGGTCGAAAAAATACCATTTCTCTTTTAAGGGCTTTCCGGCTGTATTTGAATGCCGGCGGAAATTTTGATTTGGTATTATTGTGGGGAAATCCGCCTTCCTCTATACTGAATGAGTTTAGTTCCGAAATGAAGAGTAAGAGAGTGCGTTTTTTATCTCCTGTGGATGAATCCGGATTGAGGGCGTTGTATACCGGAGCGAAAGCTTCTTTTTTTCCATCTAAATATGAAGGGTTTGGACTGCCGGTATTGGAGTCACTGGCTTGCGGAACTCCGGTAGTAACTTGTCGAAATTCTTCGTTGGAAGAAGTTGGAGGGAATGTGGCATTTTATACTGAACCGGAAGATTTGGAACGGATGGCTCAATACATGATTGATTTTGAAAAAAACGCGTATAATTATTCCGAAATCCGAGAAACGGCAGAAACTCATTTGTTAAAGTTCTCTTGGGAAAAAACGGCTGCTTCTTATATCGATTTTTATTCCCGTTATTTTTGAGTATGATTATTGCATATTATAAAGATTCGTTGAAAAACGGAGCCGGAATGGAAAGGGTTCTTGCTACGAAAGCCAATTACCTGGCAGAAGTGCTTAATCATGAGGTTCATATTATCGTAGGAATATCTTCTAAAGAATCTTTTTTTGATTTTTCCAAGAAGATTCGATTTCATTCTTTGGATCTTAAACAAGAAGGAAGTTTCCTTTTAAGATTTATAATGGGAAACAAAAATCATAAAGAACTGAAGAAGAAATTAGCTCGAAAATTAGATGAAATAAAACCCGATATTACTATTGGAATGTTCGGGGCCGAGTATGATTTTTTATATAAATTGAAAGATGGCAGTAAGAAAGTACTTGAATTTCATTTTTCGAAAAATTACTTGATCCATTTAGTTAAAGGATTGCCGAATAAAAAGAATAACTTTTTACGAAAGAGCCGGGCTTTGTTTTTGCAATCCAGAGAGGCTTACTATGCAGGAAAGTATAATCATGTAGTCTTATTAACGGAGAAAGATAAAAAGTTGTGGGGAGGAGGTAACCGGTATACGGTTATTCCGAATCCGCTCTCTTTTATTCCTCAAGAGCGGGCATTGTTGAAAAATAAACGTATTATTGCAATTGGACGTTATATTGCCCAAAAAGGTTTTGATTTACTGATAGATGCTGTGAATTTACTTCGTGACGATTTTCCCGATTGGGAAGTCTTTATTTTTGGAGAAGGTCAGGATAAGAATTATTTGCAACAGAGAATAAATAACCTATCTTTGCAAAATCGGATTTTCCTGAAAGAACCGGTAACAAATATTGACCGGGAACTGTTAAATTCTTCATTGCTTGTTTTCCCCTCAAGGTATGAAGGTTTCGGGTTAGTGTTGACCGAAGCGATGGCTTGTGGAGTTCCGTGTGTTGCATTTGATTGTGAATGCGGTCCATCGGAAATAATACGAGATAATGAAGATGGTTTTTTGGCGGAACCGAATAATATACCTGAACTGGCCGCCAAAATGAAGATATTAATGCAGGATGAAGAACTGCGTCAAAAAATGGGAACAACAGCACGGGTAAATGTATTGAGATTTAAAGAGGAAAAGATTATGGACCGGTGGAGCCTGTTTTTTGATAAAATCAAAGCGTAGAAAACAGTATGGATACTTTATATTGGTTGGGATTTGGTTCTTTTTGCATCATAGGTTTTTATTTTTTATTTAGATCGACAGCCTATGTTAAATATACCTACGATACGAGTTTATCTATTCCCGTGACAGGACCTCAGTTATGTTTATTGTTTATCTTCCTGACAGGAATATTGAGGTTCGGATATCCGAATTTTGCTTTTGGAATGGACCTCTCAGCCATAAAGTTGCTTTATTTGATTGTATTGACCGGAGTGGGGGTTATTTTTGGAAAAACGAGACGGTTTAAGTCTTGGTTTGTTCTTTTGTATTTGGTTTATTTGGTATGGCTTGTAGTTTCCATATATCTTTCTCCCGTAAAAGGGTATGGGGTAAGGGTTTTTCTTAAATATTTATTTCCCTTTTTGATTTTTTTATTTGCAATAAGATGTAAAGTAGATGAATTGGTTTTTCTTAAATATTTGGACGTTTTAATAAAAATTTCTTTCATTTACCTTCTGTGTTATTTTTTGCCTGTAGTAGATACATTTCCTTCTCTTTTTTGTACATATGCCACATTTTCCGATTATCTTACTGTGATAGTAATGATCTGCTTG
>DAIQOU010000570.1:0-3230 GCA_036787725.1 Bacteroidales bacterium | reverse complement strand
AGTAAATAAGAAAAAGACAATAGCAAATAGGAATAGTGATTTATTCTTTATCATATATTATAATAGGTTTAGAGTTATTTTTACTCATCTTATTTTAAGCAAATTAAGCAATAACTGTTGTCCGACCGCATTGGCCCGGTTTCCTCCGGAAGTATTAAATGTATTCATGGATTCGTTCATACCATCCAAATCCACCGGAGTATTATCGGTTTTTACATCTATAATACAAGATGGAATATCCAATGTCGTGATAATCACGTTGCCGCTTCCGGCCGGGATGATGCTCAGGGCCGAATATACTTCTTTTTTATGGTCCGACACACACCCGGTCAATATTTCTCCGTTGAACGTACGTAACCCTATCCGACGACGATTATAAGCTGCAAAACACTGGTATTCCCAGTTGAATACACAATCGGAAGGCAATCCTTCGAAAACAGCATGTTGACGATTAAAAAAGTTGCCTCCGTACCACGAACGGCCCAATTCCTTGGATCCGCGATAGTCCAACACTTCTTTATCGGCCAGAAATTCGGCCCAGCGTTCCGGATTATCCACAATAATCAACGTATGTCCTTTATATACCCATTCCATAATATCGCTCATTCCGCTGCCCCACTGCTGCGGTTCAAAAGCTCCGACCAATAAATACTCTCCCTCGGGTGTTCCGGTTTGATAAGAAGGAATATCAAAGCCGGCGGTTTTCATGAACCGTTGCAATACACCAGTAGTGTCGGCAATCGAACCGTTGGCTGTGATTCCCTCTGTATTTAACTTTACCGCAAAAAGCAGTTCTTCGCCTCGGGCAATTTCCCGGTTTCCTCGAATTAATCGGGCACCTATGCGAATATACCCCGGCTTCTCGGGAACAAATATCCGACCGGAAATCAGGTTTTGACCATACATGTCTCCTCCTTCTACCTTTACCCGGTGACCGGACGAAGAAGAGATGTTTCCGTTCTGATCCTCAATCACCAGTTGCAATTGATAATCACCACGTATATTCTCCTCATTCACAATATAAACATCTATTACCGTTGTGTCTCCGACACTCAGTACTTTACGATTGGCTTTAACGGCCAAAAATAAAGGTTTGTTATAACGGACAATCAACTCCGGATCCCCTTTATGATTGCGATAATTATCCACAATACCGGAATGATTTTCCAGTTTCATGCTTTCCCATCCGTTTACGGCATATCCGTCTACCGTATTACTGATACGAATATTTTCGATAATCCGTCCCTGATAATAATAAGCCACATTTCCCATCGCACGGGTAAGGTGATCTACCGAAGGAAATGCCTTGTCGAATTTTTGTTCTTTCAGAAACCGATCATAAGCATCGTACCATTCCAAATAATCGGCAGCTTCCCATCCGTCGGTACGCCCGCTTCGGAGAATTTCATTCCGAATCAGTTGTAAACGAGGAGGAGTACCGATAGCCCCATCTTCACCCCAAAATATAATTTCATCTTTATGATCCGAAAAACGATGGTAATTATCCTTTCCGACATATAAATTATCATGGTAAACACCCGGCCCTCCCGCATGATGCCTGTCCCACCAACCGTAATCATAAAAAGCAGTATCGTAAGGCATTAAATGAAGCTTAAATCGGGTATTATGTTCATTCAACGGATTTTCTCCGTTACTGGAATTATAGGTCATAATACGCGTAGGATCCAATTCATGTCCCATGCGCATCTGACGATAATCTTCCGCTTGCGGGTAAGCGCCCCGTTCATTATGCATATTATAAATAATCAGAGAAGGATGATTACGGTCGCGACGAATCATTCGTCTCAACTTTTCATTACGATATCCGAAATAGAAATGCGATTGCATATCATCATCGTCAAAGCGATTGGCCGGGTATTGATTTCCTCCCGGCTCTTCATAATACAACAACCCCAGTTCATCTGCATAATCCAATACATTGGGCTGTCCTATAGTACGATGAAAATTAAGCATATTCAAACCCAGGTCTTTGGCCGCTTGTACTTGGCGGCGAGCCATCTCATCATCAGGTGCAATGCCGTTATCGGGCCAAAAACTCCAAGAGATGGAAGTACGTAACACGATTCGTTTTCCGTTCAGATAAAACCGGCGATCTCCTTTCACATCCCGCACTTCAAACCAACGAAAACCAAATCGTCGAGTTGATTCATCTTCACCCACCGCTACGGTCAGCCGGTAAAGATGAGGTGTATCCACACTCCACAGGTTGGCCCGGGGAACTTTAATACGATAAGTATGAATGATTTTTCCTTGCGTACAAGTTATTGGAGTATATTCTCTCGAAAAGACCGTATTACCTCCTGTCGCGTCTGTTATTTCCAGTCGAACATTTTTATTTTCAACAGAACCGGTTTGATTGCATACCGTTACTTCCACATCTATCTCGGTGGGATCCGGTCGGTTTTTTACAAATATATCTTCAATAAATATCTTATCGGTAGCTGTAAGAGAAACTTTGCCGGTTATGCCGCCGAAACCATGAGTAGGATTGGTACGATAAGCTCCCCAGGTATATACTTGAGAATCTTTCCAATTAAAATTGCCGTTGGGGTCCGTGATCCGAAAAGCAATCTCATTTTCCGAACCGGGAATCAGGTAGTCGGTCAAATTTACTTCAAAAGGAGTACCGTTTACCAAATCATATCCTGCCAATTTGCGATTGACAAATATTTCCGCTCTAAACCGTACAGAACCCACCTGAAGAAGTATATTCTTTCCTTTCCAGTCATAGGGAACAAACACCTTAGTGGTAAACCAGGACACTCCCACATAGTTTCCGTTGACACCAAACGAGTCTCCTCTTCTTCCCCATAAATGCCCTTCTACTGTTGCCGGCAACGCGACATTCTCTTTATTAGGAGTATCCAACAGCTGCCATCCCCCGGTAGGAATGTTCACCGGAAGCTGATCTATATCTACCGGAGGTAAATAAAGTTTATCACTCTTCCACTCGGCCTTTTCATCCAAGATTATATTCCAAGAAGAAGATAAATCCAGTTGGAGACGTTCACCCGGATATAAAGAAAATACATTCAAGAACCCTACAACCACTAATGAACTTACAATTAAAAAGTAATGTTTCATGACACCTGAGTTATGAGTTATATATAATAAATATTATTTTATTCAAGCACCTACCTCATGTTACTGTTTTTCGTCCGGCCGGAGTACTCATCAGCAAAACCGATACACCGCCTGCCCAAAACTAT